>JASHTO010000256.1 GCA_030040515.1 Terriglobia bacterium | reverse complement strand
CAACTGCTGCAGCGCCAGGGCGCGCAGTACCACTCGCACCTGCTGAATACCCGCGCGCAAAACTCGCCGAAGTTCTTTCTGATCCTCGGCAGATACTTGCACCTCGATAGGGCGTCGCGACATGCCCCAGTATAGGCTCAAACACCGCCTAAAAGAAACCACTATAGAATCTTTTCATGCAGTCAAAGGCCTAGGTTGCCGCGATCAAATGGCCAAGGAGCGCGCCCGCTCAATTTTGCATCGCCCGAATACGGTGAATCATGGTCTGCACTTCCTTGATCTGCGGGTCGTCGGGCGGTGATTTCGAAAGGTAGGCGCGCAGATCGGCCATGGCCGGGCCATAGCGGCGAAGCATGAAGTAGATCATTCCGCGATCGTGAATTTCCTGGCGCGAGGCAGGATCGACGGCAAGAGCCATTTCGATCATCATCAGGACCCGAGTGAAGTCCCGGAGCCGGAAGTACGACCCCTTCAGGTTGTTCAGCATACGCGTGAGGGTTTGCTTCGTGGAAGAAACGAGCAGAAACGATGGACGGAATTCCGCATCCTCGCCAAACTGCGCTTTCAGCTTCTCCTCACAATCCTGAAGGCTCAGGATGACGCCGCGATGGTAGGGGTCAAGCAGAATCTCGCCGGAGTCCGAGAGGTACTTGGCGATAAAGTGGCCAGGGAATCCCACTCCCACAACGGGCAGGCCGCAGCGGCGCGCCACTTCCTGATAAACCAAAGACAGGGTGATGGGAATTCCCACCTTGCGATCCAGCACGTCATTCAAATAACTGTTGCGCGGGTCGTCGTACTCCTCTTCATTGCCGGTAAAATTCTCTTCCTCGAACAGGAGGCGGTTCAGACAGGCGATATTGGCCTTGGGCGATTGCCGGGGACTGCACTCGGCTCGAGCCGCAAGGCCGTCCAGTCGCGCGAGTTGAGTGGGAAGGTCGAGGTCCGGATATTCCGTGCGCGCCAGCAGCAGCGCCGCCTCATCCAGGCGAATTTCCTCTGCCGGACGAGCCACGTAGTTTGCGAATTCCCGAAGTGAGTCTGGAAAATTCATTCGAGAAATTCCCGGTTGTCGGTCACCGGTTGTCAGTTATGAGTTTTCACCAAGTCTGGAACCGACTACCGAACACCGACAGCGAAGCCCCTTTTCTTCCCCCTCATCTCCTGACTAGATTGCGTATCAGGAAAAGCAGATTTGCGGGCCGCTCCGCGAGCCGGCGCATAAAATAAGCATACCACTCCCGACCGTAGGGAACGTAGAGACGTACACGCCAACCCTGCCGGATGAGCTGCCGCTGGAGGTCCCGGCGAATGCCGTAGAGAAACTGGAATTCGAAGTTCTGCGGGGAAATGCTGTGAGAGGAGGCAAAGCTTTTCGCCCCCGCGATCATGCGCTCATCGTGCGTGGCGATGGCGTGATAAATTCCGCTGGCCAGGAGCTTTTCCGTCAGCTTCCGGTAATTGGCATCCACGTCGCTCTTGCGGGGGAAGGCGATTTCAGGCGGTTCCTTGTACGCGCCCTTCACCAGACGGATGCGCACTCCTCGGTTCAGCAGATCCTGCACATCGGCTTCGGCGCGGTGGAGGTAGGCTTGAATGGCGATTCCCACCGTTTGACGCGGCGCGTCGACAGCGCAGAACGTCCGCAGCGTGGCATCGGTGAATGCCGAGCCTTCCATGTCCACGCGCACAAAATTCCGGTGCTTCGCGGCGCTTTCGGCCAGGCGCGCCAGGTTGTGTTGCGCCAGCTTTTCGTCAATCGCCAATCCCAATTGTGTGAGCTTTACAGAGACGTGGGAATTCAGTTTCTCCGCGGCCAGACGCTCAAGCAGGTCGAGATAGGTCCGGCATGCGGCCTCCGCGGCGGCGGCTTCGTGAACGCTCTCCCCCAGACAATCGAGCGTCACGGTAAATCCCTCGCCATTTACCTGACGAATCACCCGCAGGGCGTCTTCCACAGTCTCGCCGGCAATAAACCGAGACGCCAGCCGCTGGCCCGCGGGATTTCCCGTTAGTAGTTTCTTGGGCCCTTCACGCTCGGAAAGGTAGAGGAGGAAGGAACGAAGCATGGGAGGAGCTTAAATTTACTGAGGATGACAAAATATTGTGACCGGCCTCCATTTGTAGCGGCGTTCTCTGAGCGCCGAAAACGGCGGTCGGAGACCGCCGCTACAATCGGACGTCGTCACTATGATTTCTCCGCCTCAATAGGATTGAACTTTCCAGCGCGAGGGCACCCGCTCGCGGCGGCAACCCCCACTTCAATCAGTGTTCCGCTTCCAGGAATTTTTCGGCGTCCATCGCCGCCATGCAGCCCGACCCCGCGGCCGTAATTGCCTGGCGGTAGACATGGTCTTGCACGTCGCCGGCAGCGAAGACGCCCGGCACTTTGGTTTTCGACCCGTCGTGCGTAATGAGGTATCCCTGCTCGTTCATATCGAGTTGACCTCGGAACAGGCTGGTGTTGGGCTCGTGCCCGATGCCGATAAAGACCGCGTCGACGGGTTTGACGGTTTCTTCGTTCGTTTTGACGTCGGCGAGTTTGATCGCCGAAACATGCTTCTTCTCCGCGTCCAGAATATCGCTCACCTTGGAGTTCCAGATGAATTTGATCTTGTCGTTGCGGCGCAGGCGGTCCTGCATGATTTTGGAAGCGCGCAACTGGTCCCGGCGGTGGATGATGTTCACCTCACGGGCGTGGCGGGTAAGGAAAAGCGCGTCTTCGGCCGCCGTATCCCCGCCGCCCACCACGGCCACATCCTTGCCCCGGAAAAAATATCCGTCGCAGGTGGCGCAGGTGGAGACGCCGTGTCCCAGCAACTTGCGCTCCGATTCAAGCCCCAGCAATTTCGCCGAAGCACCCGAGGCGATTATCAGCGCCCGGGTCTCGAGCTTGTGATCGTGCAACTCAAGCGTGAAGGGCCGCTTCGAAAGGTCCACCTTCGTGACGTTACCCTCATGGAATTCGGCGCCGAACTCAGTGGCTTGCTTCTGCATCAGTTCGATCAACTCCGGCCCCTGCACGCCCTTGGGGAACCCGGGAAAATTCTCCACCAGGGTGGTCAGGGTCAGTTGCCCGCCGGCTTCCACGCCGCGGATCACCAGCGGCTTCAGGTTCGCGCGCGCCGCGTAGATGGCGGCCGTAAGCCCCGCGCATCCCGAACCAATAATGATGACGTTGCGCATGTTCGGTTAAATCTCCAATCATTCATGTTCGATGGGCGGTGTTCGATTGAGGCATCAAAACCTGCGGCAATCGCAACCTGCCAGCTCAAGATAATGGATGCTTATGTTACCTGACCGGCCGGGTTCAGTCTAGCGGACTCAAGATCAAAGGTGCTGTAGCGGCGGTCTATCGACCGCCGACGGCGCTCGCAGAGCGCCGCTACATGGCATTTAGGAGATCTCCGCGCCGCGCTCGGCCAGCAGCTTGCGGAGAATCGCTCTGTGGCAACGTTGCTCGTCTTCGCAGTAGCAGCCCAGAGAGAAGTTGGTGCCGTGGGAGAGGGCGGCCAGCAGATCCAAAACTCGCGAGGCATCCGGCTGGTTCATTTCGGCGCGGAATTTGCGCTCAAACGTTTTCCACCAATCTTTACCCTGCGAATGCATGGCCAACGACACCAGGTCCTGACTGGGGGAAAGATTGGGGAGCCAGACATCATAGAAATCAAGCTTGGCGAATTGCGACTTCGGCACGCCACGCGGCGGTCGGCGCACGGTGCCCACCCTCAGCCCTTCATTCGAACCCCTCGGCGATCCCAGCCTCACTACCTTAATCGACATGAGCTCAGCCTCCTTCCCAGCGGCCCATATGTTTGCTTCCGCTTCGTATTTGATGCTACAAATGGCCTTCCGTTGCCGGCGGCGATCGGGCCGAAGAAGCAAAGAAATCAGCGACGAACGAGAATCATGGATGCTGTTGCCATTGATCGTGTCACCAAACGCTTCGACTCTGTCGTGGCGGTGCAGGACCTGAGCCTGCGCGTGGAGCAGGGTGCGGTTTTCGGCCTGCTCGGTCCGAATGGGGCGGGCAAGACAACCTCCCTGCGCATGATCATGAACATCCTCTCACCGGACGAGGGTACCGTGCAAGTAATGGGCCAGCCGGCGAGCGAGCGCACTCAGGATCTCATCGGATATCTCCCCGAGGAGCGCGGCCTTTACCGCCGCATGAAGGTGCGCGAGGCGCTGATTTTTCTCGCTGCAATCAAGGGACTGAGCGAAGCGGAAGCCGGCCGGCGCGTGGGCGAGTGGCTGGAGCGCCTGGAACTCGCCGCCTGGGCGGAAAAGAAAATCAACGATCTTTCGAAGGGCATGCAGCAGAAAGCTCAATTCATCGGCGCGGTGGTCCACCGGCCTGCCTTGCTGATCCTCGACGAGCCCTTTGCCGGGCTGGACCCCGTTAATGCCGCAATCATCAAAGACATCATGCTGGAGCTGCGTGAGAAAGGCTCCACCATCATCCTTTCCACTCACCGCATGGAGCAGGTGGAAATGATGTGCGACGCGATCTGCCTGGTGAACCACGGACGCAGCGTGCTGGCCGGCGATTTGCGCGCCATCAAGAAATCTTACGGTAAAAACACCCTGCGCATGGAGTACGAAGGCGACGATAAATTTCTCGAACGGCCGGAGTTGGTGGAGAAGGTCAACCGCTTCGGCGCAGTGGTGGAGGCCAAGCTGCGCATGGGCGCCGATCCGCAGGAGATTCTGAAGGGCGCCGTTGCTGCGGGCGTGCGCCTGACGCGCTTCGAGCTGGTGGAGCCGCCCCTGAACGACATCTTCATTGAAAAAGTCTCGGGGGCGAATGCGTAAAATCTGGCTGATCATCAAGCGCGAATACCTCACGCGAGTCCGCAGCAAGGGATTCATCATCAGCACCATCGGTTTGCCCCTCTTTAGCGTGGGGATATTCGCCGTCAGCCTGGGTCTGGCGACGCGCGCCTCGGATCACACCTTGAAAATCTCGATTCTCGACAATCTTGGCGGCCTCTCCACCCAGATCACCGCCGGTCTGCAAGGAAATCTGCCTAATGGGAAGGCGCGCTTCGCGATTGTGAAAACCCTGGACCGACCTGCCTCGGAGGAGGAGGCGCGCCGGCAATTGAACGGTCAGATTCGAGCGGGGGGGCTGGATGGATTCATCGAGATCCCGAAAGATGTGTTGGACGGCAAAAGCGCCTCGTTCTATACGTCCAACACCGGCGACTTCTCAACGCTGGGAGCGGTGGGCAAGGCCGTGGATAACGCCGTGGTTGAACGCCGCCTCAGCGACCGTGGGATTCACGTCGATGACCTCCCAAAGCTGGTTCACGGTGTGGACATGGCGATGGTCAAAGTCTCGAAAAGCGGAGAGACCGAAGAGAAGGGTCAGACCTTCATCGTGGGCTTCAGCATTGTGATGGTTCTCTATATCACGCTGCTCGTTTACGGCGTCGCGACAATGCGATCCGTGGTGGAGGAGAAGACCACACGCATTGTTGAAATCCTGGCCTCGTCCGTCAAGCCTGTTCATCTGCTCACCGGGAAAATCCTGGGCGTTGCTGCTGTGGGTTTTACCCAATACCTGATCTGGGGCACATGCGGAATGCTGCTTTCGGGATACGGTTCGGTGATGCTTTCCGCCGTGCGGCCCGGCAGCACCATGCCCGACATTCACGTGCCCACGTCGCTGCTGGTGTACGCGGTGATTTTCTTCGTGGTCAGCTATCTTCTCTACGCGTCGCTTTACGCCGCCCTGGGCGCCATGGTTTCCAGCGAAGAGGAAATGCAGCAGGTTCAATTGCCCGTCACTTTGATTATTGTGGTGGCATTTATCCTCTATCCCGTCATCCTGCGCGACGCCAACTCCATGACCTCCGTCATCATCTCGATGATTCCTTTCTTTGCTCCCATCCTCATGGTCCTGCGCATTGCCCTGCAAACACCACCGTTCTGGCAAATCGCGCTTTGCATCCTGATCAGCCTCCTGACGACTCTGGGGATT
>JASHTO010000255.1 GCA_030040515.1 Terriglobia bacterium | reverse complement strand
ACCGCCGCTACAGCCAAATACGCAAACACTTATGTCGTTCCGTATAGCAGGAGCACCGGGGCGCCATAGCACCGAAGCAAGGATCGATTCCAAGCGGGGTATTCCGTGGGGGGCATGAGAAAACGCGGATCCTTCAGCCGACGAATGGTCCGCCACGATTAATTGGCCCCGCTGCCAGCAACGCTCGGCTCGGTCACAGGCGAGTGCGATGTGGTGAGGCTTCTCGCGGGTTCCGAATATCGGTCGCGCGCGGATTCAAGCATTGCCCAGTCTTCCTTGAACTCCATCATCGATTCGCGGCGGTGCCGGGGGCTACGCAGGACCTGGTCGACGCGAGCCAACAGGAGCGCGAACGCCAGTTGCGGGTCCGAGTCCGGGGCAAGAATCGTGTCCATGCTCACGCCCACCTTTTCCGGCTTACCACCCACGGTGACTTCCAGCCACAGTCTCCCGCGGCTATCGGCGTAAGCTTTTCCGGACTGATCGAGATATTCAAAGTAATGCCTGAAGGCGTGCCGGTTGGGAACCGCCTCTTCGTGCAAAGCCTGTTCGAGGATGCGCGCGAATTCCTGCCGGTAATACTCCCACTCGTGGTTGGTCCCGAGAATCTCCTCGCGGTCCTGCATTTCCACCGGGTGCAGAGTCTGAATATCGCCTGCATTCGCGGCGGAATTTGCGCCGTTCGAGGCAAAGCTCGCGGGCTCCACCCGGATGGCGGGGTGGTGCTCGAACTCGTGCTCAGGATTAAATCGTGCGGTCAGGACGTGCGTGGCGGCCACCATGGGCAGTTCGTAGTCCGCATAAATCACCATGGGCACCAGCAGGATTTTCGAGCGGTAAAGCATCTCGATTCCGTTGCGCGTCTCCGTGCTGTGGCGGATCGTGCCGGGCAACTGCGAGAAGTGCAGAACATAAAATTTTAATTCGGGGTGGCTGAGCGCGTAGTGCGTGAAGGTGCGCGCCACGGCTTTCGGGCTGGTTATACCGAAATCATTGATGACGTCACGATGCGCGGCGTGCGGGAAGTAAGTGTCCACGACACCTTTCACAAAGTCGGCGCAATTGCGCGTCACTCCGTTGAAGTGATTCTGGTTGGGAAGGGAATTGAACTTTTCAATCAGCTCAAGATCCTGCTGCGGAGTGGTGTGTACGACGAAGATGTACATGCTGCGTGTCAATCCTGCGCCCACCATGTAACGCCACTCCGCCTTTTCGCCCGTGCGGCAATCCTCCTGGGAACAATAATCGGCCAGGGATTGGTTGCGGTAGCCGTCCTCAAGCAGCGATTTGATCTTCTCAGAGCCAAACACGGGCCGATTGCGCGCATCCCGCACGCCGTAGACGTATATGCTGACGGGGACGATGTTCCAAGCGTAGCGCCGGTCCTCGCCCAGGTTTTCGTAGGTGCTCATCACCGACCCTTCTTCACCCGGGCGGCAAGGGCGCAACTTTACCGGCGATTCGGCGCAAATGCGCGAGAAGTAGACGGCGGTGTGGCCGGAATCGGTGAACCATTCCACGCTCGTGTCGAGCGATTCATTCAGGACCACGCCCACATCGCCGTAGGCGCGGGAACAGGCAAGGGCCAGGAGAAGAAGCGCCAAACCGCAAGCGTACTTGAATGGGTCGCCAACTCCACCTGGCTTATCGATTGATTCCGGGCATCCCCGCCGCATCATCTTGAGCATCTATCCCCGCTGATCGCTGAACTCACCTTCGCATTACCGCATCCACGCGCCTCAGAGTTTCCTAAACTCCCCTCCAATCCCTTTCCCGATTTTGCCTACGCCCTTTGCTGTTCCCACAGCAACGGTTTTACTCATTCCACCCACACCTTTGCCCAAGTCGCCGGCGGCGGAGCCCACCCTTCCGCGCGCCAAGCTCCCGATTCCCCCTGCCGTTCCACGAGCCAAATCCGCTGTGCCTTGGGCCACGCCTTTGCCGATGTCTTCCCCACCTTTTCCAATCTCTTTTCCCGCCCCTGTCACATGTTCCTTCGATGCGGGCCTTGAGGTGTTCGCAGAGGGGGTATCCGTGGCCTGCGGCGGGGCCGAAGAGGGTGAACCCCCTGACTGGCCCCAAGCCAACGCGGCGAAAATCAGCAGAGCCCCGGCCAAGCAAATCGTTTGAAATGTCCGTCGCATAAGGTTGCTCCTTCACATTTGCGTTTTCACAGTGGAAGCAGGCGAAAGGTCTTGGCGGCCGTTTCCCTCCACCCCCGGATATTTGGATGCAAGGTCTGGGCCAAACGAATTGTCGGGAAGTTGTTGAATCCCCATAGGATATTTCACACCGAAGGACAGAAGGTGCGTAAATTTTGCACACCGGTACGGAGAAGACTTTGGAAGAGCTGTGCGCATCCATCGCCTCTATTGTGTAAAGTTCTTAGACAAATTGGCCGATTTATTCCGTGGGAGAGGAGCAGCTTTCGAATGGGGGGCCGCAGTTATCGGTCGAGTTCTGTCTGCTCAACAACCCCACCCGGCTTAACAAATTCCTCCCCTGCTGATGCGCACTTCGCAGACTGCCTGAACTCAAGATCGTCACACGGCAGGGTGCGGCACTGCAGCGATGCTTCCTGCGGGAGGTCAGCAGGAAGCAGGGTGCGAAGCAACTGTTTTTTACGCCAGGTTCATCTTAAGTAGATTACCCAAGAGGAGGTACGAAAGTACTATTGTTTTTAAAAAATGGCTATTATACGCGGAATAAACGGCATATGCGACATTTTGTCTCATTCTCTGTTAAGCTATAACCTGATGTGGCACTTCGGCCTTGCCCGGGAGAGCGGAGCCGTGTGAAAGTCCGGTTTTATCACCTTGCCAGGAGGACGAAATCTTCGAGCGAGTCTTTCCAGCAAGGAAGTGGTTGACCCAAGAGAAATGACGGAGGCGCCTTCAAAATCCGTAGACCGGTTTTCGCCGACGCAAATTGCCGTCGTGGGCTTTGGGATAGCTCTGGTCACCTTGCTGGCCCTCGGCGCGGTCCAGTACCGGGCAATCCAGTCACTGGCAGAGACCGATGCCTGGGTGGCGCACACCGATGGGGTGCTTCTTGAGATTGAGGCATTTTTCGCAAGCCTGACAGGGGCCGAGTCCGCCAACTACAACTACCTGATGACAGGCGATGAGCACTCTCTGCACCAATACAATGTGTTGATAGCAGTTGCCGGGGAGCATCTCCGCACATTGCGCCGCGAGACTTCCGACAATCTCCGGCAGCAACGCAATCTTGACCGTTATGAGCCGCTCGTGCAACGCAAGCTGGAATTGATGCAGGATCTCATCCGCATACGCCAGGAACAGGGCTTTCAACCCATCTTAGCGGCGCTTCGGCAAGGTGAGGGTTTGGGGCTGATGGCTCAAATCTATGCGGGGGTTGACGCGATGACAGGGGACGAAAAAAATCTCCTGGAAATCCGACAGGCTGCCAGCCGCGAGCACGCCCGCAACGCCAGCATTACGGTGGCCCTGGGAACCATCTTCGCACTCCTGCTGGTTATTGGTGTTACCACGCTGCTTATCCTGAGCGGCCACGAGCGCCGCCAGGCGCAGACGGCACTCCAGCGTCAGGCGGAGAAGTTGAACGAGCTGGCCGAGCTCGTGGAGCTGGCACACGACGCTATTTTCGTCCGCGATTTGAGCGGCCTGATTACCTTCTGGAATCAGGGCGCGGTGCAGACCTACGGCTGGCGGAGAGAGGAGTCGCTGGGAAAGGTTTCGTACGATCTGCTCAAGACCGAATTCCCCCTTCCGCTGAAGGAGATCGAGAAGCAGATGCTTGCACGCGATTCCTGGGAAGGTGAATTGGTCCAGACGACCCGCGACGGCAGGCGCGTGATCTTGGATAGCCGCTGGGTACTGGTGCGGGATAATGCCGGCCATCCCAAGGCCATCCTGGAAATCAATCACGACGTCACTGACCGCCGGCAGATGGACGCAAAATTCCGCGGCCTGCTGGAATCGGCCCCTGACGCCATTGTGGTGGCTGGAATGGATAGCCGGATCGCACTGGTCAACGCGCAGACGGAGAGGCTTTTTGGCTACCCTCGCCAGGAATTATTGCAAAAGAGTGTGGAAGTGCTGGTGCCCGAGGGGTCCAGGGGCGGGCACCATGGCAACTGGGCGAGTTTATTCCATGAAGCGCGGACTCGTTCGCTCGGTCCGAGCCTGGAATTTTATGGCCGGCGGAAGGACGGCACGGAATTCCCCCTGGAGATCAGCCTGAGTCCTTTCGATACCGGGGCGGAAACTCTGGTGTCGAGTGGCATTCGCGATGTGACCGACCGCAAACGGGTGGAAGCCGGGATTCGCAAGCTGAACGCGGAGCTGGAGAAGCGCGGCGCGGACTTGGAAGCAACCAATCGCGAGTTGGAAACGTTCGCTTATTCCGTCTCACACGATTTGCGAGCCCCCCTCCGGGCCATCGACGGCTTCAGTCAGGTGTTGATGGAGGATTACGGCGAGAAGCTGGATGCCGAGGGGCAGAATTGCCTTAGCCGGGTGCGCGCCGCGACGCAGCGCATGGGTGAACTCATCGACTGCCTGTTGGGCCTGGCTCGCCTGAACCGGCAGGAAGTCCAGCGGTCAAACGTGGACCTGAGCGCTGTGGCCGGGGCCATCGCAGAGAACCTCCGCCAGAGCGATCCCGGCCGCGAGGTGGACTTCGTTATCGCCCCCGGCGCGCAGGCGCAGGGTGACCGCCACCTGCTGGAAGTGGCGCTTCAAAACCTGCTGGCCAATGCCTGGAAGTTTACGGGGAAGAACCCTCATGCGCGCATTGAATTTGGCGTGTCCGGCGAGAACGGCAAGAGTGTGTTTTTTGTTCGCGACAACGGCGCGGGGTTTGACATGGCATACGCCAGCAAGCTTTTTGGCACTTTCCAGCGGCTGCACGCTCAGGGAGAGTTCGAAGGGCACGGGATTGGCCTGGCCACGGTGCGGCGGGTGATCAACCGTCACGGCGGGCGCATCTGGGCGGAAGGCCAGGTGGGCAAGGGCGCTACGTTCTCTTTTACCCTCTAAAGGAGCCAATGATGAATACCAAGGTCATTCTGCTCGCGGAAGACAACCCGGACGATGAGGCCCTGACTTTGCGCGCCCTCAAGAAAAACAACATTACGAACGAAGTGGTGGTGGCGCGGGACGGGGCCGAGGCGCTGGATTTCATCTTTGCGACCAACAAGTACGCGGGGCGCGATATTCGCGATTGGCCGTCCATGGTTCTGCTCGACTTGAAGCTGCCCAAGGTGAACGGCCTCGAAGTTCTGAAGAAGATCCGCGGTGACGAGAGAACGCATGGCATTCCGGTGGTCATCCTGACCTCCTCCAAGGAGGAGCAGGACGTGGCGGAAGGCTACGGCCTGGGAGTGAACAGTTACGTGCGCAAGCCCGTGGATTTTACCCAGTTCCTCGACGCGGTGAAGCAGATCGGACTCTACTGGCTGCTCCTGAACGAGCCGCCCATTCCCTTTCAACGAGCGAAGCATGTCTAAACCCCTGCGTGCTCTGATCGTGGAAGACAACCCGGATGATGCCGCCCTGCTCCTTCGGGAGCTGCGCCGCGGCGGCTATGAGGTGGTTTCCGAACAGGTGGAAACGCCCCACGATATGGGCGTGGCGCTCGAGCAGCGGGGCTGGGACGTGGTGATTTCCGATTACTCCATGCCGCGCTTCAGCGCCCCCCATGCGCTCGAAGTGCTCAAAGAGAAAGGTCTGGATATTCCCTTCATCATCGTCTCGGGAACCATCGGTGAGGAGACGGCCGTGGACGCCATGAAGGCCGGGGCGCAGGATTACATGGTGAAAGGGAAGCTGGCCCGGCTGGTGCCAGCACTCCAACGGGAGCTGCGCGAGTCCCAAATCCGCCGGGAGCGCCACCAGGCGGAGGAAGCGCTGCGCGAGAGCGAAGAACGTTTCCGCCAGATTGCTGAGACCATTGACGAGGTGTTCTGGATCTCAGATTCAGCCCTCGACAAAATCCTCTACGTCAGCCCGGCTTTCGAGCGCGTCTGGGGGCACAAGATTGCAAGCCTGGACGCTAACCCTGCCTTGTTCCTGGAATCCATCCACGCCGAAGACCGTGAGCGAGTGCAGGCCGAACGCGAGCGTGCGAAAAGCCGCGAGCCCTTCGAGCACGAATACCGCATCGTGCGTCCCGACGGGGCCGTGAGCTGGATTTGGGATCGCGGCTTCCCGGTTTGTGATCGCGACGGGAAGGTGGCGCGCTTTGTGGGTGTGGCCGTGGATGTGACCCACCGCAAACATACGGAGGCAGAAAACGCCCGCCTCGCCAATGTCGTGAATTCTTCCGAGGACGCCATTTTCAGCATTAACCGCGATGAAGCCATCGTCACCTGGAACGCCGGCGCGGAGCGCATTTATGGTTATACGGCGGAAGAGATTAAGGGAAAACAACTTGCGATCTTAATTCCACCGGAGCAGCGCGGCACCCTGACAGAGAATCGGATCAGGCTTTATGGCGGCGAGGCTTTGGTTCATAATGAGGATGATCATTTGCGGAAAGACGGGTCAAGGATCCGCGTCTCGCTGACGCTTTCCCCCATCAAGAACCCGGCGGGTGTGGTCACCGGCGTCTCCACGATCGCGCGCGACATCACGGAGACCAAAAAGCTCGAGCAGCAGTTGCGACAGAGTCAGAAGATGGAGGCCCTGGGGCAGTTGACCGGAGGCGTGGCGCACGACTTCAATAACCTGCTGGGGGTGATCCTTGGCAATCTGGACCTGCTGGAGCGCCAGGTGGAGGCGAATGAAGCGGCCCTGAAGCGTTTGAAGACCGCTCAGAAGGCGGCCCTGCGCGGTGCGGACCTGACCAAACGCCTGCTGGCGTTCTCCAGCCAGCAGGAATTGCATCCCACCCCCACCCGCCTTGAAGCCACGATTCAGAACCTTACGGAATTGGCCTCTCGGGTGCTGGGTCCTGAAATCAAAATTACCACCAACGTCGAAAAATTCCTGCCCCCGATTCTGGTGGATGCGGCCGGGCTGGAAAACGTGCTGCTCAACCTTGCGGTCAACGCCCGTGACGCGATGCCCGGCGGCGGCACGTTGACCCTCGCAGCCGGCATCAAGAATCTCGACGAAAGCTATCCGCCCGTTCAAGCCAAGGAGATCAAATCGGGAAGCTATGCCGTAGTGACCGTCTCCGATACCGGAACCGGGATGTCGCGTGAGACGCTTCAGCGCGCCTTTGAGCCCTTCTTCACCACCAAACCGCGCGGCAAGGGCACGGGGCTGGGGCTGGCGATGGTCTACGGCTTTGTGAAACAATCCGGGGGAAGCGCCCGAATCTACAGCGAGTTGGGGCACGGCACCACGGTATCGCTGATTCTACCCCTCGCGGAAGGCGAGCAGGCGCCCGCAAAGGCGGATTCCCATGAACATCAGCCCGTGAGGGCCAGTGGAACGGTGTTGGTAGTGGATGATGAAGCGGGAATGCTGGAAGTAGCCGTGGCTTTTGCCGAGGCCATGGGCTTTCGGGTGCTGCATGCCTGCGATGGCTTCAACGCGCTGGTCGTGGCGGCGGAGGAACCCAACGTCGAGCTGCTGGTGACGGACGTCCTCATGCCCGGCGGGATGAACGGCGTCGAACTCGCCCGGAAGATCCGGCAGTTGCATCCCAGCGTGAAGGTGGTTTACTCCTCAGGGTTCCCTGCGGATGCGCTGGCGGAACGGAGCGGAGCAAAGGTGGATGGTCCTGTGCTCTCGAAGCCCTATTTGCGCAAGGAGTTTGTTGCCACGATCGATAAGGTCATGGAAATTGCAAGCGCGGAATCCCGGGCGAAGGGCGCCGCGGAAGTGTGATCGAACCGAGAGGTTACCATGGGAACGGCAATTGAAAGTATCGAGCCAGGGGCGGAATCTCCCAGAATTCTGGTGATCGATGACGAAGCCGATGTGGGCGAGATTATTGTGAGCGCGGCCCAGGAAATGAACCTGGACTGCACCGTCACAACCAACGCGGCAGATTTCCTGAAGGCGCTTGTCCCGGAGGTCACGCTCATCATGATGGATCTGGCCATGCCGGAAACGGACGGCATTGAGCTCCTGCGGGTGCTCGGGAAGAAGCAGTGCAAGGCGGGAATCGTGCTCATGAGCGGGTTTGACCGCCGCGTGCTGGAAACTGCGGAGCAGTTGGGCCGGTCGCTTGGCCTTTCGGCGGTGGGGCAACTCCAAAAACCCTTCCGGCTCCCCGAGCTGGAGGATATCCTGCGGACCCACGCCAGCAGCAAGACGTCCGAGCCTTCTGCACAGCACCTGCCCATCCCCATTCTGGAGGACGACTTGCGCCGCGCTGTGGAGCGCGAGGAGTTCGTGCTCTTCTATCAGCCCCAGGTGGAGATTTCCACCAACCGCGTGATAGGCCTGGAGGGTCTGGTGCGCTGGGAGCACCCCGAGCGCGGCTTGGTTTTCCCCGATTCCTTCATCGGCCGGCTTGAGTTGCTCGAGCTGATCGATCAGCTTGGCTGGATCGTTATCAAGCGCGGGCTGAGTGAGATCGGGCAGTTTACGCGCAAAGACGGAACGCCCCTCACGGTCTCCATCAATACCTCGGCGCAGTCGTTGCACGACCTCGAATTCCCGGACAAGGTTCTGGCGCTGGTCAAGGAGCGCGCTGTGCCCCCCAGGAGTTTGACCCTGGAAATAACCGAAAGCAGCCTGATTCGCGAATTGTCCAACGCCCTCGACATCCTTTCGCGCCTGCGAATGAAGGGCATGCAATTATCGATCGACGATTTCGGCACCGGCTACGCCATGATGCAGCAGTTGCGCTATGTCCCCGCCACCGAACTGAAAATTGATAAGACCTTCGTGCAGGAAATGCAGTCCAAGGTTGATGCGCGCGTGGTGGTGCAGAAGACCATCGAAATTGCCCATGACCTTGGCCTGCGGGTGCTGGCCGAGGGCGTCGAAACCCAGGAGCAACTGGAGTTCCTGCGCATCAATCACTGCGACCTCGTCCAGGGTTACTTCATCAGCCGGCCACTCCCCGTGCCCAAACTCCACGAATGGCTGGCAACCTCCCCCTACGCGGCCTGATTATACGGAACGACATAAGTGTTTGCATATTTGGCTGTAGCGGCGGTCTATGACCGCCGGTCGGCGCTCGCCCTGCGACCCAAAGCCGTCTTCTGGCGACGGGTCGTAGAGCGCCGCTACAATTTATGTCGCTCTGTATAGTTGAACTGGCCGAAGTGAACGCGGGCTGGCGCCCGGGGAAGGGAGTCTGCGATCCGGAAGTGGCCTCAATCCTGCCTTTTCCCCTTACTTCGCCCCTTTTCCCCGGCTTGCACTCCCTCTGGCGAATCTCGGTGAGCAGGGTTTGCCATCGCTTTCTTGAGGAGTTGAACAATCACGCTGCGGCGATTCTTTTCGGCCAGATTCAATGCCGTCTCGCCGCGATTGTTTTTAAGCTGCGGGTCCGCACCATACGCCAACAGCAACTTCACGATTTGTGCGTCTTCAGAGCCTTCGGACGAGGCTGCAAGAATTAATGCTGTGTTGCCTTCGTTGTTTGTGGTGTTGACGGCAGCGCCTTTTTTGAGAAGAACTTTAACGGCCGCGGCGGTTGGGAACGCGGTTTTTGCGGCGATCAGGAGGGCCGTGTCGCCGTGCTTGTCCCGGTCGTCGATTCGCGCGCCGTTCTCCAGCAGCAGGGCGATAATTTCGCTTCGCCCCCAACCCGCGGCGGCCATCAATGCGGTTGTGTCATCCTTATCTTTGGCTTCGGCGTCAGCGCCCTTTTTCAGTAGCAAGCGCACAGAATCGAGGGTGTAGGGCATATCGGCAATCGCACAACTGCACGCGGCGTCGATGAGTGCCGTGCCGCCACGATTGTCTCGGGAGTCGACCTCAGCGCCCTTTGACAGCAATAATTGAACGACCGCGGTGTTGCCGAACCTTGCCGCCCAGATGAGTGGCGTGGCGTTTTCCCGGACCTTGTCTCTAACGTCGACAGGAACTCCGTTGTCGAGTAGTAATTTCACCTTTTTGGCGGCGGCCGCCTCAGGATTCCATTCAGGCGCGGTGGTTCCCATCAACTTTTCAGCTTCCGCCGGCGAAACGGACATAGTAAGGGGTGGGGAAGCTTCGGCGACGGTGAGCAATGCTTGCGTCTTGTCTTCCGAGGTCGCTCCTTTCGCAATTAGAAGCTTCATCGTGTCGGTTGTGTCTTCCAAGGTCCTTGCTGCACAAACCAAAGCCGTCGTACCATCCTGATCCTTGGTTTCAACCTTCGCTCCTCGCTCCAGCAGTAACGCCGTCGCCGCAACGTCATTTCGCTCTGCCGCTTCGCAGAGTGGTAGAAAGTCATCGGCACGGACTCCACGATCAAGAAGCTGCTTGAGGGCAGCGATGTTGTGGCCGTCGATGGCTTGAATCAACTGTGCAGGGTTGCCATCAACCTTCGCTTTGGGAGCAGCGCCTTGTTTCGAAGTCTGGCTAGAAGAAGTAGTGCCGGGCCCGGCAGCACGCCGACCGCACCCAATCATTACCCCAGCCGCCACAACGCCAATCAGAATCAGCCGTGTGAAATGCCGGTGCATAATTACCTTTCGTGTCCGCGTACCTCGAAGTCATCCATGGCCATATTGCCACGGCCGAAAGACTGCTGATCGTGTTTTTCCGGCCGCTCTCGCCGCGCCAACCCTGCTCATTCTTCGACGGATTTGGGCTTCACCGGGTGTTCCTTGTCGTCCAACTCCTTCTGAAAACGCCGCAGCCGCTCGGTGAGCTCTTGGCGGACGGCCCGGAGCGAGGCTTCCTCCACGAGGTTGGTAATTTCCCACGGGTCTTGGTTCAACTCGAAAAGCTGACTCTGTCGGACGAACGGATAAACAATCAGCTTGTAGTCGCGCGTGTGCGGGAAGGCGCAAGCTGCTCGTCGCGCCCCTTCAGAAAGCCGTTATCGAAGGGGAACTCGGGAAGATAATTGGGCGGAATTTCAATCTTTTCGCGAGGAAACATCTCCACAGACCCCACAAGGGCATGAAATCACACCTCGGGCTGGCCCCGAGGGTTCCGCGCGAAAGGTGGTGAGGCCGGTGAGCAACATCATGCGGCTCGCGACGCACACCGCTCCCCTCCACCTTCCCTGTTGGAAGCAATGCGTGAACGCGCAACCGTTCTTCACCAGCCGATCGAGATTGGGGGTGTGAACTTCCTGGCTGTCCATCGCCTGGATCGCGCGATAGGTGAGATCGCTCGCGATCATAAAAAGAAAATTCGGGCGGCCGTCGGAAACTTTGGAAGTTCCGCGGGTCGCCAACGCTCCGCTGGCCGCGGAGCCGGCCACGACGGACTTCATGAATGTTCGACGCTTCACGTAAGCCCCTCTCCAATTTTCAATTCTAAACGATGTCAGGCGGAGAGGAACCACGAGGTTTGAAAATTGCGGAACGCCATTGTCGCGACGCTCGGGACGCTCATAGAGAGCCGCCTCGCCCCTACGGCAAAGGAGACTCTGATGAATTATTGGCTCGCATCTTTGGAGGGGATTACATCAACCTGCACGGAATTGTGCGAGCCCTCGGTGACGTGGACGGCCGTGCCGAGGTCTTCGTAGGGTTGCAGGAAATCCGAGCTCAGGTAAGCGCCGCGCTCGATCTTTTCCCAGGCAAACACCTTGTAATCGCCGGGCGGAAGACCCTGAAACGTGAAGCGGCCGTCCTGGTCCGAGGATATCGACCTGAACAACCGCCTTTGGCCGCGGTAGGGCGGGTTCGGCACCAGCGTCACCGTCGAGCTTTGGAACGGTTGCTGATCTTTGGAAACCAAACCGTCAACCTCAGCGCCATTGGGGCTGACCAGGATGTCCAGCAATTCCGGCGTTTTGTTTGTGTCGATGGTAACGCCCGCGGTCAGTGCATCCACTCCATCCAGACGCGCGGATTTCAGATAGTAGGTGTCCGGGATGTTACCCACCGATACTTCATAATCGCCGTCGTGCACGCCCTTCAGCAAGAAAGTTCCATCGGGCTTCGCGCTGTCGTTCACTCCATTCTGGAACATCCCATTGTTAGTCCGGGGTTCCAGAGCTATCTGAATGGCGCTGACGCTCGGACTCATTTGCCCCTCGATGCGCACCTGTCCCCGGATGTCTACTCCCTCGCTCACGTTCACCAGCAGGCCGTCGATATCGTTGTCCGTCACTTCCACGGATTGATGGCCGGTGCACCGCCCTCCATCTCTCATCACTATGGCGCTCAAAGTATAGGAGCCCGGGGGGACGCCGGGAATTTCAAAAACCCTCTGGCCGTTGACATCGCGCGCTATGCTGTTGATGGGAGCGCTGCTGACGGAGGAGGTGTCCGAAAGGAAGACGGAGCTCACCTGATTTTTCTGATCAGCGCTTGGGCACCCCACCAGCGTTCCTCTGACATTCAGGGTGCGGACGGGTTGCAGGCTGATATCGACGCCGTCGACTTCATCTCCGCCTCGAAGGCTCACCGGAGAGGCGCGCGCGGCATCGGCAACCCCCGGATAGTAAATCGGCACATAACCCTCGCGCGTCCTGGCGGCGTCCGACCGATTGGCACGGAGAACGGCCCTCACGAAGTATTGCCCGGGACTGAGTCCGAAGATGCGAAACTCACCCAGGTCGTTGGTCGCCCCACCTCTGCTGGCAACAAGCCGGCGCTGTCCGTTCACGTAGGCGAAGTGCATGGCGGTGACCTCCGCATAGACCACGGGTTCACCGTCTTCATCCGTGACGTGGCCGGAAATGACCGATGCGGGGACCAATTTGAAGGTGATGTCGGTTAACTTCTGGCCGGGAGTGAGGGTCACTGCTTTTCCGGAGCTCTCCGGAGTGGTCTGGCCGTAGGTCTGCTGCACAAAGCCGTTGCGCTGGGCGGAGAGGTAGTATTTTCCCGGGGCAAGGTCTTTGATCTCAAACCGCCCCATGGCGTCGGTCGCCGCACCGCCCCCCATGGCCTGGCTAATTTGCCTGCGGTTTTCCGCCGGAGACGCGTCAATGTCGGCTTTATGAATCGGATCGCCCGAGTCCGCCGAAATCACCACTCCCTGAATCGTGCACAGGTCGGCGGGATTGGTCGCGGGTGCCTGCTGCCCTGGAGCAGCAATCTGAAGAAGCAAAAGCAAGAGAGTGGTGAACATGGCCGAAAACCTTCGCGCCGGTCGATTGTAGCACTTTGGAGTCGCGTTCTGGATCCGTAGCGGGAGCATCTTGCCTGCTGTGGCGCGGGCATTCGAAGGTGTGAAAAAATAAACAATCTCACGCAAAGGCGCAAAGACGCAAAGTCAAGCAAGGCAGATCTCTTTTGATTGTTTAGCGAGGCTTTGCGCCTTGGCATCTTCGCGTGAGGTGTTTTTCCTTTAAATGAACTTTTTCCCAACTCCTCCACAGCGTCCCCGGCCGGATTCTGTAGCGGCGCTCTATAAGTGTCGAGCGCCACCCCTACGTCCCGCCGGCGGTTTGCGGTGAATCCCGCGTGAGATTCAAAATAATCTGAAACCAAAAATTCGGCTGGTAGATAATTTGCAGCGGTGCGCCTCGCAGGTCGCCCTCCGTCCCGAGTAGTATTTCGAATGAGTTTTTGCTGCCCGTTTCCTCGCCCTGCACCACGAAATGCGCTTCCTTCAGATGATGGTAGGTCCGGTCGAGCGGCGCGCTTGTTCCGTGCAGGCTTACATGAACCGTTTTCGCCTCGACGTTGTGAACGCTGGTCAAAATGGCCGTGTAATGGCGGGCGTTGTAAATGTAACAGAGGGAAACGGGGGCGGGCCGGTCCGCCATCGCCGCATCCATCAATTGTAGGACGGTGGAAAGGAATTCCCCCACGCGCGGGCAGGCGCTCACCGCCGCGCCGTCCAGCCGCCTCACCCGGCGCTGCGGATTGTTCTGCAATTGCTCCAAAGTGGCTTTTTCGGCCTCGGCGTATTGGTGGAAATTGAAATCGGTGTTCGACAAGAAAGGGACGGTAGTGGAAAGCGCGCGGCCTTCATCCACGCGGCTGATGATCCCCTCGAAGAGGTGATCACCATTGGACTTTTCCTTCGAAAGTTCCTTCTGCATGGCCGTCACCGACTGCCCCTTGGACGATTTCATGAAGCCGAAAAACGCGCTCGATTGTCCTTGGCCCGTGCCACGCAGCACTTCCGTGCCCGCGCCCCAGCGATTGATGGAGAGCGGGGCCTTGGCAGGGTCCGACCCGAAGAGGACTTGAATCATCTTCTCCGGGTCGTCTCCGGAAGCCTTCCCGATGCGCACGTAGCCGCCGCCCACATCGTCCTTCCCGGTCCAGAAAAAAAGGAGGCGCAGCTTGCAGGTCATCACGTAGTTGTAATCGAATTCGATTTTGTCCGGGCGGCCGATCCAGCGCGCGGCTTCCTGAATGGCGGCTTGATCAGAGGTGCTATCGATTGTGGGGCCGCCCGCGGAAACTCCCAAGGGCAGGCTGAGTGCGATGACTCCCAGCAGCAAATAAAGCGACGATCGGTTCGGGCATCTTGCCCGCTGTCTCGGGAGCGCCCCGCTCCCGCATAGGGCGCGGGCAGGATGCCCACGCCACAGCGGGCGGGACGCCCGCGCTACGGTTCGCGCTGTCGAACCGCCAGTAGTTTCCAGTTTCTGGTTCCCAGTTTCCAATTCTCTTTACGTTGTCGTCTTCACGGCGTGAGTCGGCTCTAGATGCCAGATTTCCGATGCATATTCTTTGATGGTGCGGTCGGAGGAGAATTTGCCGGAGCGCGCCACGTTGAGAATCGCCATCCGATCCCAAACTTCCGCATTCCGATAAGCCTTGTCGACCCGCTCCTGAGTGTTGATGTAATCCCGCAAATCGGCCAGCAGCAGGTAGTGATCTCCGCCGTCCAGCAGCGATTGCACGATGGGCCTGAAGATTCCGGGCTCCATCAGGCTGAAAAAGTCCTTCTCAATCAACTGAAGTGCACGGCGAATTTCCTCGTCGCGATTGTATACGTCGCGGGGATTGTAGGAGGCGCGGCGCTGTTCCACTTCCTCAGCCTTCAGCCCGAAGATGAAGATGTTTTCCTCACCCACTTCCTCGAGGATTTCCACGTTCGCGCCGTCCAGCGTCCCGATGGTCACCGCGCCGTTGAGCTGCATCTTCATGTTGCCGGTGCCGGAGGCTTCCGTCCCGGCGAGCGAAATCTGCTCGCTCAGGTCGGCGGCCGGGATGATCCTCTGGGCGAGAGAGACGCGGTAATTGGGCATGAACACGACCTTGATTTTGCCCTCCATCTGCGGGTCGCCGTTCACCACTTCCGCCACTTGGTTGATCAGTTTGATAATCAGCTTGGCCATGAAATAGCCGGGCGCGGCTTTGGCGCCGAAAATGAATGTGCGGGGAACGATGTCAAGCCCGGGATTCTGTTTCAGGCGATCATAGAGCACAACGATATACAGAGCCAGCAGCAGTTGTCGCTTGTATTCGTGCAGCCGCTTCACCTGAACGTCAAAGAGCGAGTCGGGATCGACGCGAATCCCCGTTTCCAGCGCGATCAGGTGCGCCAGCGCTTCCTTGTTCTGCCGCTTGGCGGCGCGGAATTTCCTGCGGAAAGCAGGGTCCTTGGCGAGGGGCTCAAGTTTTCGCAGCTCGTCCAGATGGGTAATCCACGCGTGGCCGATGGACTCCGTAATCAATTTGGAAAGTGGTGGATTGGCGTTCAGCAGCCAGCGCCGCGGCGTGATGCCGTTGGTTTTGTTGTTGAACTTCTGCGGCCACATTTCCGCGAAGTCGCGCAACACTTCCTTTTTCAGAAGTTCGGTGTGGAGCCTGGCGACGCCGTTCACCGAGCACGACCCTACCGTGGCCAGGTGTGCCATGCGGATGTACCTTTCCCCGCTCTCCTCGATGATGCTCATGCGGCGCAGGCGCGCGTCATCCATGTGCCAGCGCGTGGCCACCTCGCGCAGAAAGCGCGCATTAATTTCGTAAATGATCTGCAAATGCCGGGGCAGCAATCGTTCAAACATCTTGACCGGCCATTTTTCCAGCGCTTCGGGCAGGATGGTGTGATTGGTGTAACCCACCGACGCGGTGGTGATTCGCCACGCCTGGTCCCAGCCCAGCCCTTCGCGGTCCATCAGCAGCCGCATTAGCTCCGGAATGACCAGCGAAGGATGCGTGTCATTCAGTTGAATAAACGCCTTGCTGGGAAATGAGTCCCAGTCGGGGTTGTCCTTCTTGTAGCGCCGCAGAATATCCTGAAGCGAGCAGGAGACGAAGAAATACTGCTGCTTCAGGCGGAGCTCTTTACCTTCGAAAATGTTGTCATTCGGGTAGAGAACTTTGGTTAAATTCTCCGCCAGGACTTTGTTGGCTACCGCGTCAACGTAGGAGCCACGGTTGAAATCATCCAGGTCGAATTCCTCCGCCGCCTTGGCGCTCCACAGCCGCAGCGTATTCACGGTATGCGCGCCGTAGCCCACCATGGGAAGGTCATAAGGCATTCCCACCACTGTCTTGGTGTCCACCCAGTGCCACTGTAATCCGTCCTCCCTCTGCCGGGTTTCCACTCGGCCCTCGAATTGAACTTGAAACGAATATTCCGGATGGGCGATTTCCCACGGGTAGCCGAGCTTCAGCCAGTCGTCGGGAGCTTCCACCTGGTAACCGTTCACGATGCGCTGCTTGAAGATGCCGAAATCATAGCGCAGGCCGTAACCGACCGAGGGCAGATTGAGCGTGGCGAGCGAATCCATGAAGCACGCCGCGAGGCGCCCCAGCCCGCCGTTACCCAGGCCGGCGTCAGGCTCCTGCGCCAGCAACTCTTCCCAGCCGATACCGACCTCCTCGATCGCCTGGCGGCAGGCGTCTTCGAGAAGCAGGCTCATGACGTTGTGCTCAAACGATTGCCCAATCAGAAATTCTAGCGACAGGTAGTAGACCCTTTTTACATTCTCGCGATGGTGCGTCTGCTGGGTGGCAATCCAGCGCTCAATCAGGCGGTCGCGCACGGCCAGCGCAAAGGCGTAATAGCGGTCGCGCGTGGTGGCGCTATACCGGTCCTTGGCCAGCGTCCGGCGCAGGTGATGGGTGAAAGCCGCACGCAGTTCTTTCACTGTCCTCTGGTCCGCTTCCACAGGCGCCGCAGTAACCGGAAAATCGGTGTCGGATTTCATATCGCTCCCTTAGGGGCTTTTGCGCTGTTTGCCCTCGTGCGCGATTATCGCTCTTACAGACCCAATAGTCCAACATCGAGGCAGCTCCGGGTAGCGGCACAGTTGGAATCTCCTTGGGGGCAGGGCTTGTCCCTGCCCTTCGGTGCGACACGCAGGAGTGTAGCGCAGAGTTGGGCGTTTTTTGCCCTACTCTGCGGCACGCAAACAAGCCTCTCGTGGTCTGGACGGTTCACCCCAAAAAGCCGGAGAGTAGCCCCAAAAAGCTGGGCATCTCTGCGCTACACGCTGCTTGGATTGCTGAAAGCGGTGGTATTTTAGCTGCTGCTCGAGGGATTTGCCAGCGCGGATGGAATTTCACTCGTTCCTGTCCGGTAAAGCCCCAGCCCCTTGTACAGTGTTTACCTGATTGAGCGACTCGGGCAGCCACATGTAGGGTCCATCATGTGTCAAGATGGAGATTTCTGTATGAAAGGGACTCAGGTTCGCATTGCTTTGTTTTGGTTCCTGGCTCTCCTTACCTTCGGTTGCGGCGAAAACACCACAGCGCCTCCCACTCCCAATACACCTGCCGCGAATGCGGAGTTTGCCTATGCGCTGACAGAATCGGGCTACGCGGTCTCAATGTATTCCTTAAACGCCTCCACTGGGGCCTTTACGGCCGCCCCAACCGCCAGCCTCTTCACCGGATATGTGTTTCCGCAACTGGGCGCGGAACAAATGGTCGCTGATCCTCTGGGCAGGTTCGCCTATGTGGCGAACCTGGTCTCCAATGCCTCCGACCAAGCCACCATCTCGATGTACACCATCAATTCTTCCGACGGAGTCCTGACCGCGACCACACCGCCCACGGTTCCGACGGGATTCTTTCCGCAGGGAATCGCCATTGATCCCGCGGGGAAGTTCGTTTACACGGCCAATAGCGACGACAACACGCTCTCCATGTTTACCATCAACCAGACGACGGGAGTGCTGACTCCAACCAACCCGCCAACCGTGTCGACCGAGGCGCAGACCTCCAGTGGACTTAATTCCAGCCCGGTCTCCTTGACTGTCCATCCGAACGGCACGTTCCTCTATGCATGTAATCAGGACAACGGGAGCATTTCGATGTTCTCTATCGATGCGACGGCGGGCATTCTTACGCCGACCACACCCGCTATTGTGTTGGCTGCTGGCACACCGTTTCAGGTCGTCGTCACCCCGTCGGGCAAGTTTGCATATGCGGTGAATAGCGAGGGGTCGGGAGAAACCACGGGCGCCCTCGGCGTTTCACAATTCACCGTCAATTCCACCACCGGGGTCCTGACCGCCAATACGCCGTCCGCCGTTCGGGCCGGCAATGGGCCTGCGGCGGTGGCCGTGGACCCGACAAGCCAGTATGCTTACGTGGTCAATCGGCTCGATAACACCGTTTCCATGTTCACGATTGATCAAACGACGGGCAACCTGCTGCCCAACGGCACGATCGCCACGGGCATACAGCCGTTCCGCATCAACTTTGACCCGTCGGGCAAGTTTGTTTATGTCACCAATGAGGGAAGCGCGGCTTCCATCTACACGGTCGCGAGCGGTGGTACGCTGACCGCCGTAGGAACCACGGGACCAACGACCGGAGCCTTCTCCATTGCCATCAGTGTGGCCCCACAGGCGACCGCAGAGTAATTGGGAGGAAAGCGGGTAGCGCAGAGTCTCGCGTTCCAGAGACCCTGCGCTACCCGCTTGAGGCGGGAATTTGCAGAGCTCAATGCGGGGGCGCGGGGTGGTTTGGGTGATGGCACGGCTGCCCGGCCGGCGGCGCATATTGCGGCATCTCTCAGGCGGCTCCCACAGTTCGACGGGTCGTCGAGCGCCGCCCCGGCCTGTCTCGCCGGCGGGAGTCTTTCTGCCGCAGCGTCTTCAAATCACTTCAAGCCTACACGAGTAGGCCTTCCGGAGGAAAAAAGGAAAAAAACAAAAAATGAAGGAACCTCCTGAGAAGTTGATGAAAACAAAGGATCGAGTATAAAAATCGGACCTATAGACTTTACGCACAGGCCGCGAGCCAATCAAACTTTGGTGATTAACTTGAAGGCTCGTCGGTAACAGCCCTTTGGTGAAGCTCATAAAGCTGTCTGGCGAGCATACTGGCTAGTAATTGCTCCATTGCCCTTACGTCTGGGCTTCCAGTAGCTGCCAGCGCCTCATCAGCCGCTCTCAGCGCAGCATAATAAAGCTCTCTATTTGTTTCTATCTGTTGGGGTATGGTGGGAGTTCCTGGAAGGACGTAACCAAGCTTTGTACAAAGAACCAAGTAAGATGCAGCTCGTGAAGTTCTACCATTTCCTCCCCTGAACGGGTGAATCCAGTTGTGCCTCCACATAACGTAAGCTGCAAGATGAATAGCGGAGCGATTCCAATTTGAACTGACATACACGCACATCTGCTCGCATAACTCCTGAACCATCTCCGACGCAGGTGGCTTGTGAGGCGTATTTGTGATTTCTATCGGGCAATCTCTGAACTTTCCAGCACAGGCGTAAACATCCTGTATGGCGAGGCGCTGCAATTCACAGATAATTGGGATCGTGAGGGAGAAACGAGATTCACTTGTCTGCACGAGGTTCACAACGTAGTCGTACTGCATAACTACGTTGCGGGCCTCAAGCCTTATCTTTTCCTCTCGGCTGTTGACCAGAGGCATTCCCAGATGACGCTACCTCGTGTCTTTGTCTGGCTTCGGGATGCTGTCTGCTGCTCTGTTAATCTCGTCCCAAGTAATCTGGTCATTTTCAATACGGGCATTCCCATAGGCGAAGCTGCGTCGCTGCTTTTCCTGCTCGGCTGGCGTCATCTTGACAGTCTTCGCCATTGCAAGAAGTTTTTCCAGTTCTTCTGACATGATGTTGGGCACTCCTTCTATAGCGTCCAATTGGCGTAGATGCGTTGACACCTCAATGGGTTTATTGGCCGGAGGAATACTTTGTTCAGATGAAACCGGCTAATGCACCGTTGGAGATGGGGAAAAAGCAAGTTAAACATGCGTGAAAATAGGGGAGCAGTTTAGGCGTCAACCAGAAACCACTCCCCTATTGAACCGTTTCCTCACGATGTCGAAGTCGAAAGGAGGCGTATGCCGAGGTTCGTTTGCATTATACGAATTCGCGGGCCACCAGTCAATCTCAAAATCCGCAATGACGGATGGAACAGGGGAGCAGCCCAACTGCTCCCCTGCCCTCGATGGGGGCGTAGCTCAACATGGGCAGAGCAACCGCCTATTAAGCGGTAGGTTACGGGTTTCCGAGTCCCGCCGCCCCCACCAAAGCATTACGATGCCGTCTTTGCACGCTGCTTTGCCCAGCGGGCTTGTACAGCTTTGCTTGCACTTGCGCTGCGTTGCTCTGGAGTCATGGCAGCGGCTCTAGCAACGCCGCCGAGTTTACCACCCTTCCGGCCTTGCCTAACGAAAAACTCTCGAATCTCCGGAGGCAACCGTTTCTTTGCCACGCCTCCATTGTTTCATAACCCCCTCACGTAGTCAAGAAATATTTACAAAAATAATGCTTGACATTCGTAAGGGGGTCACGTAAGATGCACCTTTAAGCGAGGTTGCGCCATGAAAGATATGAGGGATAAAATGAGCGAAGAAAAGAATCACAACCTATCGAAGTCACAGACCGTCGAAGCCATTCCGCTTGCTTGCTCAGATGAACTGGCAGCCGTGGAATTCTTTGAACAACGGCGATGGGGTAACACGCCGTGCTGCGTTCATTGTGGCAGCGTGGCCGTGCACAAAATGGTAGACTCTAAAACGGGGCAGAGGAACAAGCGTTTCCTGTGGCGCTGCCACGATTGCAAGAAACAATACACTGTACGCCTTAAGACGGTGTATGAAGAAAGTCGGCTCCCGATGCACCATTGGGCTTATGCTTTCTGGCGAGCAACGTCATCAAAGAAAGGTGTAGCAGCTCTTGAAATCATGCGCCATTGCCAGATCAGCTACAAAAGCGCGCTTTTCTTGATGAACAGAATCCGCTTCGCAATGGCTCCTGCTAATCCAGAAGTGATGCAAAAACTGACGGGCATCGTGGAATGCGACGAAACTTACGTCGGCGGAAAGCCGCGACCGGGAAGTGGGAAGATTCACAAGTGTGGACGTGGAACCAGCAAAACTCCGGTATTCGCAGCCGTAGAACGCGGCGGACGAATTCGACGGCGCATTGTAACAGATGTTAGCGGGAATACCCTGAAAGCAGCTATCCGTGAAATGGTTTCTAAGGAATCGCGCATCCTAACTGACGATTTCCAAGTCTACCGTGGGCTGGGCAGTGAATTCGATGGTGGCCATCAATGGGTTTCGCACAGCACAGGCCAATATGTTCACCGGGACATTCACACGAATACGGCTGAGAGTTCATTTGCCATTTTGAAGCGAGGGATCACGGGAATCTATCACAATGTTAGCAAGAAATACTTACACCGCTACATTTGGCAATTCGATTTCGTATGGAACGGTCGCCATTTGAATGATGGTGAAAGAATGAATGCGGCTATTCGATCTGCCGAAGGAAAGAGACTGATGTACAAGGAACCATTCTAAGAGATGACCAAAAAGATCAAGCCCAAAGCACCAAAGGTCGGACCAAAGCGCGGTCCTAAGCCTCAGGTGCTTAAAATTGACTGCTCCTGGGAAGAGGCGGTTAGCAAGTCTTTCCAGAAGAAGAAGCCGCCGGGAGGTTGGCCGAAATAATTGAGTTCCTGAGGTACAGGCTTCCCAAATCTAGCTTGTGCGTAAAGTGCATACTTCCGATAAAAATTACACAGCTTTTGACCTGCGCCCCCGCGCATGTAGGGGTGGCCCTTGCCCTGTGGCCCAAAGCCGTCTTCGGGCGACGGGTCGTGGCCACCCGTGGGCAACCACATGGGTTGCCCCTGCAAAGGTCACGCACCTTTTGGTACGTCGCGCCGAAGAACCCACAGTCAGAAATTCACTGACTGTGGCTATCACCTCGCGTTATCACTGTATTTTGGAATTCTCAATAGAAGGGCAACAGTGGTGATTGTTCAAAATTTCAAAAGAGGTTTTTTAGCCTTTGACCTTTACCCTTTAGCATTTTCCCGCTTCCGAAAGCTCGCACAAGCAATCTTATTTTGTAACTCTGTGCTTGGCTTCTTTCCCCTGCGCCAGCGCCCGCGCGATGAGCGCGCGCCCTTCTTCCTGGATCCGCCGCAGGTGCTCGACGCCCTTCATGCTCTCGGCGTAGAACTTATATACCTCTTCTGTTCCCGACGGCCGTGCAGCGAACCATCCGTGCTCGGTCACAATCTTCACCCCGCCGATGGTCGCGCCGTTTCCGGGAGCATGCGAGAATTTGGCGATGATTTTGTCTCCCGCCACTTCCGTATCGAGCACCTGGGCGGGCGTCAAACTGGCTAACGCCGCTTTTTCCTCGGGAGATGCGGGCGTATCGGTGCGCTCGTACACCATCTCGCCGAACTTGTTGGTGAGGGCGCGGTGCCGCTCGGAAGGGTCGCGTCCGGTTTTGGCAAGAATCTCCGCTGCCAGCAGGCCCAAAATCAATCCGTCCTTGTCCGTGCTCCAAACGCCGCCGCCCAGGCGCAGGAACGACGCCCCGGCGCTTTCTTCCCCACCGAACCCCAGCGCGCCGCCCAGCAATCCCTCCACAAACCACTTGAAACCCACCGGCACTTCTACCAGCTTGCGCTTCAGGCGTGCCGCGACGCGGTCAATCAGGCTGCTGCTCACCACGGTTTTGCCCACACCCGCCGCGGCGGCCCAACCCGGGCGATTCTGGAAGAGATAATCAATGGCCACGGCAAGATAATGATTGGGATTCATCAGCCCGCCCGAGCGCGTTACGATGCCGTGGCGGTCCGCATCGGTATCGTTGGCAAACGCCACGTCAAAACTACCCTTGCGCTCGATCAGGCCGGCCATCGCATAGGGAGAGGAGCAATCCATGCGGATTTTGCCGTCCCAATCGACGGTCATGAAGCGGAACGTGGGGTCGACCGAATCGTTCACCACGGTGAGGTTCAGATGGTATCGCTCGGCAATCGGCCCCCAGTAGGCCACGCTCGCGCCACCCAGCGGATCGACGCCGATTTTCACTCCCGCGCTCGCGATGGATTTCAGGTCCACTACGGTTTCGAGGTCCTTCACGTAGGTCGAGACGTAATCCCACGGCTTGGCGGCGGCACGCGCTCGCGAGTAAGGCATGCGCTGCACGTCGCGAAGGTTGTTCTCAAGAATCTGGTTGGCGCGCTGCTCGATCCACTTGGTGACGCCCGTATCGGCGGGGCCGCCTTCGGGCGGGTTGTATTTGAATCCGCCGTCCTCGGGAGGATTGTGCGAGGGCGTGATGACGATTCCGTCCGCGGGGCTCGCGGGCTTCGCGCGATTGTAATTCAAAATGGCGTGCGAAACCGCTGGCGTAGGCGTGTAGCCGCCCACGGCGTCCACCCTCACCTGAACGCCGTGGGCGATCAACACTTCGAGCGCCGTGGCCAGGCCTGGCTCCGAAACCGCGTGCGTGTCCCGGCCGATGTAGAGCGGTCCGGCAATGTTGTGCTGCTTGCGGTATTCGCAAATCGCCTGGCTGATGGCCAGAATGTGCGCTTCGTTGAAGCTC
>JASHTO010000254.1 GCA_030040515.1 Terriglobia bacterium | reverse complement strand
CCGCCCAAGCGCCATCGCGAATGTGCTGGAGATTTTCGCCGCCCTCGTGCGAGCCCTCGCGATCAGGGTTGCCGCCGAATTCCGAGAACTCGTTCGCGTTGCGGTAATATGCGGGGGCGGGCGGAATGCCGAAATAATCGCGAATGGCCTTGAGAGGCGAGACCATGAACTGCGGCCCGCCGCTGTAATTGCCGAGTTGGCACAAGTGTGCCATGGGGCCGAGGACGGCGACGGTTTTCAGGCTACCTTTGTCAAGCGGCAAGGTGTTGTTCTCATTCTTGAAGAGCACCACGGATTGCCGTGCCGCTTCGCCCGCCAGCTCGCGATGCGCCGGGCCGTCCAGGCAATCCACCGGGATTTTGTTATAGGGATTCAGGTCGGGCGGGTCAAGGTCACCCAGCAGAATGCGGCCGGTGAAGGCGCGGGTCAGCGCTTCATCCAAAGTCGACTCGCTGATATAGAAATTCTTTACCGCCTCGCCCAGATACCTCTGCATCACACTGCCGCACTCAATGGAGCATCCGGCGCTGACGGCGAGCCCGGCGGCCTCAGCAAAAGTGGGCACAAAGCTGTGCCCGCGCGCCACGTCATTCACTGCATCACAATCGGTCACCACGTAACCGCGGAATCCCCAGCGGTCGCGCAGCAGTTCGGTGAGCATGAAGGGGCTGACGGTGGTGGGAATGCCGTTCACGGCGTTGTAGGACGACATGACGGTGAAAACCTGGCCCTCCTTCACGCAGGCTTCGAAGCCGCGAGTGTAGTATTCCCAAAAACTGCGCGGGTCGATGGTGGCGGAGGTTTCGTGCCGGTCCGCCTCCGTATCGTTGCCGCAGTAGTGCTTGGCGCAGGCGATGGTCTTGAGGTACTTCGAATCGTGGCCCTGCATTCCGTGGATCGTGTAGATGGCCATTTGGCCTACGAGGTAAGGGTCCTCGCTGTAATTTTCCGCGATGCGTCCCCAGCGCGGGTCGCGCGTGCCCATGTTGACGGTGGCGGGAGAGAACATGGCCAGGCTGTCGCCGGATTTCTTGTGCCAAGCCCAGATTTCGTCGGAGACAACGCTGAAGACCTGCTGCATCAAGGCGCGATTCCACGAACAGCCGAGCGCAAGCGGAACGGGAAAGGATGTGACGGCGCCGCTCTTGCCGCAACCGTGCAGCGCCTCGCCGCCATAGAATCTGAACGCCGCAAGCCCGATGCGCGGCACGGCCGCGCCCGACGAACCAAACTGCGTGATCTTTTCTTCGAGCGTGAGTTTCGCAATGATGGCCGCGGCGCGCTTGCGGGCCTGGTTGAAATACTCAAGGGCGATTCCGCCCGTGTCGAGCGCTTCCGGTTCGACGGTGGGGATTGCCGCACGGCCTGGAATTGCAGCCGTTGAGTTGATCAGTCCGGCTGCGGCAGCGCCGCTCGCCGCCTGGGCGAGAAAAGCGCGGCGAGTCAGCGGTCGCGCGCAGCTTCTCTCACCCTTGGTCATTTTCGAATCGGCTCCCTGCCAGGCTCACTTCGTGCAATCTCGGAACATCCAAAGCCAATCGGTAGTACTCGGTGCTACCAGCAATCTGGACGGCCATGGATAATAACTCTGAACCACGGACCGTGTCACTCATTTCCAATTGCTAGGAAGAGTTCAGATCGGGAGCTCTAATGGCGGTCTCACCCATGCGAAACGCACATTCGCTCGGGGAGCGGAACCACGCAACGCACCCACCTGTGCAATAAAACGATCCAGATCTTGAGGGGATGTTGGATGGCCAGTAAGAAAAGAGCTGCGGAGATGCCATGTTGACACCTCCAACCTCAAAATCCCTTCCCAACTTAGATCTGCGAGCACGACGCCGGCGTAAGAATCACGTTGGTAATGTTTGAGACGATTTCCGCGTCAGTATAACCGGGCGTGGTGCTGAGTTTTTTCCACTCGGGGTCGGCGATGAAAATGCCCCAGTTGGTCATGCGCTCGGCCATATCGGCGAAGGTGAGCATATAGGTCAGGCTGGGCTGGCCTGGTCCCACCAGCGTCTCGCCGAAAAAGACCGGATGCAAACCGGTGCGGCGGAAGATGGGAATTTCGGATTTATTGAACATCTCAATTTTTGTGCGATTGGCTTTCTTGCTGTGACTTTCGTAGGTGCGGAGTTCGAAGATGCGCGGCTGATTGGTGGCGGCGCCGGTGGGCAGTTCCAGGCTCGGCATTCCCTCAAAGGCGAGAAGCAGCGAGCTTTCCATGCGCATGTAAGCCGGCTCGGTGGCCGGAACATCATTATAGGCGGCGCCGGCCTTCCGATATTCGGGGTCGGCAGCCAACCGGCCGGGAATGGTCATGGCGATTTCCAGTGAGTCGAAGGGTGTAAGAACATAGATGGCAGGGCTGTCGGGGCCGATGGAAGTGTTAAACACTCCCACCGGGGTCACGCCCAGGCGGTTCAGGGCCGGGATGGCCGCTTCACCAAAATAATCGATGACCATCTGGGGTTGCGGGCCGCGCCGCAGAACATATTTTCGCAATTCGTAGACGGCTCTGCCGCCCGCACTTCTTCGTCGCTGGGCGGGGGAGGGCTCCGCCGAGGAATTTGCTCCCGTCAGCGCCGAAGCAGCCAGCGAGGAAACCAAGAATCCGCGTCTTTTCATAGAGTGTCTCCGGTCTTAGGAGTGGCGATTTGCACGGCAGCATTTTATGCCATCGCGCCCGCGAGACAAAAGGGAAGTTATACAGAGCGACATAAATTGTAGCGGCGCTCTATGACCCGTCGCCCGAAGACGGCTTTGGGTCGCAGGGCGAGCGCCGACCGGCGGTCATCGACCGCCGCTACAGCCAAAACGGACGAGATGCCCGCGCTACGGTTCGCGCTGCGACGGGTCGAAACGTCGTCGGTCAGTTTGAATTCCCTAGGGGCAGGGCTTGCCCTTCAGTCCGGCGCCATGGCCCCCGCGCCCCGTCGCCCGAAGGCTATGGGCCGCAGGGCAAGGGGTGCCCCTACGCCGAAATTTCAAACTGACCCTCACCCGGCCGAAAATGGGGTTTGCATTGTATACGTTGATTTGACTAGAATTCAGAGAAGGCTCGGGCAGAGTTGCTGGCCAAAGGGGATAGACCGTTTGAAGGAAAGAAAGAATAAGTTAAGTTTGCCCGCCGCACTGCTAGTCCTCGCGGTCGGCGGAGGAATTCCCTGGGCAGTGACGCACGCGCAGCCGGCCTCGCAAGGGGCAGCGTTAAGCGAGGCCACCGGCGAGAAAATCATCCATTACATCCGGCTGCAATTTGCCGTTCCGGATAACATAAAGCTCTCGATGGGACCGTCACAAACCTCCCCCCTGGCCCCCGGTTTCAATCAGGCGCTTGTGAATGTGGACAACGGCAACAAGCCGGGGTCGCAGCTTGTTTTGATTTCGAAGGATAATCGTTACCTGATCGTGCCCTCCGGCGGAATCATCGATCTCCAGACGGCGAACTCGATCGCTGAGGTTGAGGAACATATCCGGCAGTTGTACAGAATGCCCGCGACGTCCAAGGTGGCGCTGGCGCGGTTCAAGCCGTCGAACTACCCGGACTTTCAGGAAGGGACTTATACCTTGGCGGATGGCGAGGATCACACGGTGCTCCTCACCCGAGACGGCAAGCACATGATCATCAGCGACCTCTTCAATTTATCGCTCGATCCCCAGGAGCAGGCGCTGCACGGAATTTCACTGCGTGATGAGGCCACGCAAGGGCCGGCCAACGCTCCCGTGACGATTGTGGAATATGCCGACCTCGAGTGTCCCGTGTGCGCGCGCATGAACGAATTTCTGGAATCGCGGGTGGTGCCGCGCTACGGGGACAAGGTGCGAATCGTTTTCAAGGAATACCCCCTGCCGTCCCATGACTGGTCCCGGACCGCAGCCATTGGCTGCCAGTGCGCTTATGAGCTGAATCCCTCCACCTTCGTGGCCTTGCGCACCGCCATTTTCAGGAACCAGCAGCAGATCAATATCACCAATGTGCGCGATACGGTGCTGAATTTCGGCGAACAGGTAGGTTTGGATCGCGTGAAACTGGCCGGTTGTTTGGACGCGCAATCGTCATATCCGCGCATCCAGCGCGATTTGACGGAAGCCAAGCGCCTCGATGTGAATCAAACTCCCACGGTGTTCATCAACGGCCGGAGGCTGGTGGGTTTGCCTTCCGAGGACGCATATTTTGACGCCATTGATGATGTTTTGCGCGCCAAAAATTAAGGCGGAGCTTGAGCCAGAAGTTAAGATGGATATCCGCGGATCTCTTTATCATTTCGAACGGACCCCTCCCCCCTACTCCCCTCCCCCTCTTCCCTCTCCCCGGGAAGAGGGGAGAAGGGGTGATCGGGTGAGGGGTTTCTTGGCGGTCAGGCCCCTTTGAGGGACCAGCTACCGTAAAGCCTCCGGTTTTGCCGGAGAATGATTATTCTCCCGGTCTTGTCGCCATCGAGGATGCTCCTCTATAATTAAGCAGGATGATGGCTGGAATAACGGAGCGATCATGTTTCTGTTTTTTCGCAAAAAAGCCGAGGCGATCAAGAGATACCTGCTGATATTCTTCCTGAGCATCGTGTGCCTCAGCATGGTCATTGTCATGGCGCCCATCGGGGGCGGGGATACCTCCACGCCACAAGGAAATGTTCTGGCCTCGATTGGCGGCGACAGCATTACCAGCATGGACCTGGATACGAGAATGCGCGACCAGTTTAAGAATTCGCCCTCGGGGTTCGACCCGCGCATGGTGCCGTTGTTCGCGCCGAGCCTTCTGGACCAGATGGTGATTGACCAGATCCTGATCCAGCAGGCCCGGAAAATGGGCGTGGTGGTGACGGACGCGGAAGTCCTAAAGGCTTTTCAGGGCATTCCCTGGCTATACCCCGGCGGAAATTTTGTGGGAGCAGACCAAGCCGCCCAGATGATTGCGGACAACACCGGCAAAACCCTTCAGCAGTTTGAAGCCCTGGTCCGCGAGAGCCTGCTGGAAGATAAAATGCGCGCCATCGTCACGGACGGAGTTGAGGTGACGCCCGCCGAGGTTACGGCGCAATTCCACCGCCGCAACGACAAGACCAAAATCGATTACGTGGTGGTGGATCCCAGCCAGTCCCTCAAGGATGTCAAGGTGACGCCGGAAGCGCTGGAGGCATTTTTCAAGAAAGATCCCGGCCACTACAAACTTCCCGAACAGCGCCAATTGCGCTATGTGATGATTACTGCGGACGACGTGCGGCCGCGGTTGACGGTGACAGACGCAGAATTGCATGATTACTATACCCAGCACCTTGCGGATTACCGCGTGCCCGACCGCGTCAAGGTGGCGCATATTCTCTTCAAGACCACGGGCAAGACGCCGGCGGAAACAGCCACCATCGAAAAGACCGCGGCGGACGTCCTGAACCAGATTCGCGCCGGCGCCAACTTCGGGGACCTTGCCCGGCGATATTCTGAGGATTCCACGGCCCAGGCGGGGGGCGAGCTCGGCTGGATCGTTCACGGGCAAACCGTGCAGAACTTCGAGTCCACGGCTTTCTCCCTGAAGCCAGGTGAGGTGAGCGGCCTGGTGAAGACCGAATACGGCATCCACATCATCAAGGTCGAGGACAAGCAGGTGGCGCACTTGCAGACCTTCGAGGAGGTTTCGGGCTCCATCCGCGCGGAGCTGGAGAAACAGCGGATCGCCGAATTGCAAGACAGCCTGACCACCAGCCTGGCGACGCAGCTTAAGGCCCATCCTCAGCAATTTGACGACATTGTCCGCAAGGCGGGTTTTGTGCCGAGAGAGACGCCGCTGTTCAAATACAACCAGCCCGTGCCCGACCTGGGCAAAAGCGACGGGCTGGAGAACCTCACCTTCCAGCTTCGGCTCAACGAAGTCGGCGGGCCCGTTTCCGTTCCCCGCGGCGAGGCCGTCATTCAGTTGATTCAACTTTCGCCTGAACATGTTCCCACGCTCGATGAAGTGCGTCCCCAGGTGGAAGAGGATTTCCGCCACCAGGAGTCCATCACTCTGGCTCAGGACAAGGCGCAGAAACTCCTGGAACTGGCCAGGACGGAGGACTTTGACAAGGCGGCGAAGTCCCTGGGCCTGACGCCCAAACTGAGCAACGACTTCAGCCAGAACGAATACGTGGAAGGAGCGGGCAACGGTTCGCAACTTACCGGGGCTTTCACGCTGAACCCCGGACAATTAAGCGA
>JASHTO010000253.1 GCA_030040515.1 Terriglobia bacterium | reverse complement strand
ATTTCGAACGCAGTCACTGAGGCCGGCGTGCGGTCCCTTCGCGCGGATTTGGCCGCATTGCGGGCCGCCATTGCTCATGCCGCATTGGCGGGGCGCGAACTGGTCACCCGAGAAGATGTTGACGCCGTTTTGACGCTGGTTCTGGGCCATAGATCAAAAAACCATCCGGTTCCACCGCCGCCTCCGTCAAAATCCGCTCCCGAAGAAACGCCTCGTGAATCTGAGGCAGGACCGTGGGAATCAAACGACCGAATCTTTCCTTCCGAGCCAAGGCAGGCGCCGGAGCTTCGGCTGGCGCTGGCCGACTCAATTGCCCGCGGACGGAGCGCGACGGTTAAGGACCGGGCTGCCGCCGAAACCGTTCGCTCGGGTGGCGCGCCAAAGAGCGAATCTATCGATGTCGTCTCCAGCTTTAGCCGATCATTTCGAAACACTGGCACCGCGGCCTTGCGTAGCGACCATCTGGTCTTCCGGCCGCCTCATGCGCGGGCGGGCGTCCGCTTCGTGTTTGTAGTCGATGCCAGCGGCTCACAGGCCGCCCAGCAAAGAATGCGCGCAGTAAAGGGAGTCGCTCTGGCACTTCTGGAATCTTCCGTCGATCACAAGGACGAGGTCGCCGTGGTCGCGTTTCGTGGGTCGAAGGCGGAGGTCGTTCTGGAGCCCTGCCGCGACCGCGAAGCAGCCTCACGCGCGCTGGAATATCTCCCCACCGGCGGCAGAACGCCCCTCGCGCACGCCCTTGAGTTGGCCGGATCCGTTGTGAACGCCAATTCCGTCTTGATTCTGCTGACCGACGGCCGTTCCAACGTTCCTCTGACGAGCAACAATCCCTGGGCGGATGCGCTGGCAGCGGCCAAAAAGCTGGCCTGTACCGCCCTGATCGTGGATTCTTCCCTCGATGACTCTCGAAAAAAAGCGATGGAGGATCTCGCTTCTGCAATGCGGGCCAGGTTGATTGGCCTGGATGAATTCAGCAACGAATTTCTGATGAGCGTTCTGGAATCGTGACGAAGCCTATCTTCATCGGTGGAACGTCATCCCATGTGGGCAAGAGTTGGATGGCAACGGCGATCTGCGTCTGGCTTCGACGGCAAGGAGTTCGCGTTGCTCCGTTCAAGGCGCAGAATATGTCGAACAATTCCTATCCGTGCCGAGCCGGCGGAGAAATTGGCCGCGCCCAAGTGGCTCAGGCCTGGGCCTGCGGCCTGGAACCCGAGCCGGCCATGAATCCCATCCTTTTGAAACCGAATTCGGACGGAGGAAGCCAGGTTGTCTTGAAAGGCAAAGTCTGGAAGACGCTGCCAGCTCGCGAGTATTACGAGCATTCCGACATGCTTTGGGAAGTCGTGATGGACGCTTACCAGAGTCTCGCCTCCCGCTTCGATGTCATCATTGTTGAAGGGGCCGGAAGCGTGGCCGAACTGAATCTGCGCCGCGTCGACCTGGTGAACTTAGGGCTGGCCACGCGGCTCGGAGCGCCCTGGCTGTTGGTGGGAGACATCGAGCGCGGCGGCATATTCGCATCCGTGATTGGTACCGTCGAACTCTTGCAAGCCAAGGAACGCTCGCTGTTGCGCGCGTTTGCGGTCAACAAGTTCCGCGGTGACCGTTCCCTGTTTGACGAGGGGCGTGAAATTCTGGAGCAACGAACGGCGTTGCCCTGTCTCGGTGTATTCCCCTACGCACATGGCGTTCATCTCGACGACGAAGACAGCCTCTCGATACCCGCAGGTCCGGCCCCCGCGGCATGCCCTGTGGGTCAGCGTTGCGCCATCATTCATTTTCCGCGAATCTCGAACACGACGGACTTTCGACTCTTGACGAAAGCAACTTGGATTACTCAGCCGGTGGATCAGGATTTCGACTTTATCTTTTTGCCCGGAACCAAGAATACGATTGATGACCTCGCGTGGCTGCGGTCCGAGCGGCTGGATGACTGGGTTTTGGCCCAATACCAGCGCGGTGCAACGCTCATAGGAATCTGTGGCGGCTTTCAAATGCTCGGCCAATGCATTGATGACCCTTTGGGAGTTGAGTCAAGCCGTCAGCGGGCGGCCGGCCTGGGACTGCTGCCTGTACGAACCACCATGACACCGGAGAAAACCACCCGGGTAGTTCAGGCGCGCACTCCCGGCGGGCATGCGTACTCGGCGTATGAGATTCACATGGGCGAAACTTCTTTTGATGTCGCGGATTCCAGCCCGTTCGCCTACCTCGAAGGTGGAACGCGGGAAGGACTGCGGGGAGAGCGGATTATCGGTACCTACCTGCACGGGGCGCTTGAAGATGCGACAGTGCTTGCGGAGATCGGCATCATCGTGGATGACCAACCAGCCGGCGGACTGGAAGCTTTGGCGGAGTGGTTTGCTCCCTTCGGGCGGCGGTTTGAGGAACTGTTCTTGTAGATTCTTCAATCGGCAGGGAGCGAGTCTCCGAGGCGCGCGAAGGCCTCGATCACTGCAGTGGGGCGGGCTGGGTTCCGAACGAATCGGCATCCTTGGCTTGCATCTTTTGATAGAGAATCCCGCCCAACAATCCGAGAAGCAGCCAAAACATTCCTGTGGTAGCAATGGAGAGCGCGGAAAAGCGGTGAATGATTTCAGCCGGGACAACATTCTGTCCCGTGGCCTTCGGAGCGCCAAGCAGATGGGGAAGGATTAAGGGGACAATTCCAAGCGGGCGAGCAAGCTTGGGAATTCCTTTCCCGAAGAAGAGCCAGATGGCAATCGCGGTTGCGACCACGGTTCCCACCCACCAGATCTGGCGCGCATAGAGCTCCGCAACGGCAACGCCCGGCGGCTGTGGAGGCAAACCTATGGTCGGCGCCACATCAACGCAGACGAACGCGGTGAGGCCCCACAGCAAACCCCGCCGGGCATCGAGCGGCAGGCCCGCCAGGAATACGACTCCAAACAACAGAGCGGCAAACCCAATCCCGGTCAGCAGTGTAGCCAGAGCCGTGAAGGAAGTGCGTTCCCAGCCATCCGCAGGCTGCCAGCCCTCATCGTGATGGTGACCGCCGGAGGCGACCTCCGCTTCTTCACCCGCCCTCTCGTAAACTTCGGCCTGCTGAATCAGCGGCACAACGGTGAGGTGCTGCACGGCGAAGAGGACAAGACCTGCGGCGGCTCCCGAAAGGAGAACCAAAGTCATCATGTGCCGGAATCGGTCCATGCTCGTCCTAGTGGCAGGGGAAACCGTTGGCGTGCCGATTGTCGTGCGTCGCGTTGTGCACCTTGGAGATCGTCGAAAACCCCACGACGTAAATAATGGACATGCCGAGGAGCAAGACGGCCACTGCGGACCAAACGCGCGCGGCGGCTCCTGCGCGAGTTCCGGTTATGGGTAAGGCTACCGAATTTTGCATACGGGTTGACCTCTCGGTTTGATCAAGTACGGTCTTGATCTCTCTGGCAATCGGCCGCCCATGCGACCGCGCATCACGTATCATCATACTGCGAACGCTGAACTTAAAGCACAAATTTCAGGACAGCCTGCATCAGCCCCGGCGTGAGGCAGTTGCGACTGCCGTTCTTAGAAGTGCAGCTTCACGGCGGCTTGCATCAGGCGTGGCGCGGCCGCGCTGATCACTTGCCCGAAGTCAGGATCGCTGTCTACGCCCTCGACGGATTGCGGTCCATAAAACTGTGCGTGGTTGAAAATGTTGAAGGCCTCCATCCGAATGTCGAGCGTCTTCGTCTCGGTAATGCGGATGGTTTTGCTGAGTTGCACGTCGAAGTTCGAGATGCCGGG
>JASHTO010000252.1 GCA_030040515.1 Terriglobia bacterium | reverse complement strand
GCCATCTGGGGCACGCGCAACGCATTCGGACGGCTCCGCGCAAATTGCTCGCCGCTGTCCCCGGATTGGAGTTGATTGAACTGAAGGAAGCGGAGGTCTGCTGCGGAAGCGCGGGAGTCTATAATGTGGTTCACAATGAGATGTCGCACCGCCTGCTGGAAGGCAAGATGCGGCGCATCGACGAAACGCGGGCAGACTTGGTGTTGACCGCCAACCCCGGATGCCTGCTCCAACTGCGCGCCGGAGTGAAACGTGAGGGCAAAAACCGGCGGGTGATGCACGTCATCGAGTTGCTGGATGAGGCGTACCGGCAGGCCCGGTCATGATGTGCAGGCACAGGATTTTCATACGGCCACTGAAAAACGAGGGGGGCGCATGTCCACGAATGCGACGGTTGACGCGAGCAATGTTTTGAAGCCTGCGGACGATCCGCGCACGCACCATTTGCAGGATTACGACGCGCGCTACGGGGCGTTTCGCTGGGAGGAGGTCCATCAGGAATTCGATTGGGCAAGGACCGGAAAAGTGAACATGGCGCACGAGGCCATCGATCGGCACTTGACGCGTGGCCGGCGAAACAAGCTGGCCCTGATTTACACGGACAAAGAACGCACCGAGCGCTTTACCTTCGAAGACATGTCGCTCCAATCGAACCGCTTCGCCAACGCCCTGCGCAACCTGGGAATCCGAAAGGGTGACCGCGTTTTCGTTTTCCTTGGCCGGCGGCCGGAGCTTTACATCGCCATTCTTGGCACTTTGAAAATCGGAGCAATCCCCAGCCCGCTTTTTGAGGCTTTCATGCAGGATGCCGTGCGCGACCGCATGGCAAATGCGGAGGCCGTGGCGCTGGTAACCTCACCGGCGCTTCTTGAGCGCGTTCCGCAGTACGATCTGCCCGCGCTCAAGCACATCATTCTGGTGGGAGCATCGGCCGGTGAAGTGAGTGAAGGGCAGAAGAGCTACGATGCTTTGATGAACAAGGCTTCCGACAAAACCGAGATCGAATGGCTGACCTTGGACGACCCCCTCATTATCCACTACACCTCGGGATCGACCGGCAAGCCTAAGGGGGTGCTGCACGTTCAACGCGCCATGCTGGGCCATCTGATGACGGGGCGCTGGGTGCTGGACATTCGCGAGGACGATGTCTATTGGTGCACGGCTGACCCGGGCTGGGTGACGGGAACATCCTACGGGATTTTCGCGCCCTGGCTCAGCGGAGCCACCAATCTGATCCGCGGCGGGAGATTCAGCGCTGCCGATTGGTACGAAACCATCCAGCGCTTCCGTGTCAACATCTGGTACAGCGCTCCCACGGCTTTCCGCATGCTGCTCGCGGCGGGCGAAGAAGTGGCGCGGAAATTTGACCTCACCAGCCTGCGCCATGTGCTGAGCGTGGGCGAGCCGCTCAATCCGGAAGTCGTGTGGTGGGGCTGGCGAACTTACGGCCGGCGGATTCATGACAACTGGTGGATGACCGAAACGGGTCACATCCTGATTTCGAATTATGCGGCCATGACCATTCGCCCCGGCTCGATGGGCCGGCCGATCCCCGGAGTGTATGCCGCCATCGTGGACGATGCGGGGAAGGAACTGCCGCCCAATACTCTCGGCACGCTCGTGATAAAGCCCGGCTGGCCCGGCATGATGCGCGACATCTGGAAACAGCCCGACCGCTATCAGTCATATTTTCGCATTCCGGGCTGGTACGTAACCGGCGACAGCGCTTACAAGGATGCGGACGGGTATTTCTGGTTCCAGGGCCGCGTCGACGATTTGATCATCACCGCGGGAGAGAATGTGGGGCCGTTTGAAGTGGAAAGCTGCCTGGTGGCACACCCCGCCGTGGCGGAGGCAGGAGTGATCGGCAAGCCCGATGCGCTGCGCGGACAGATCATTAAGGCATTCATTTCGCTGCGCCAGGGGCACGCGCCGAGTGATGAGTTAAAAAATGAGATCCAGAAGTTCGTAAAGCAAAAGCTGGCAGCGCACGCGGCGCCGCGGGAGATTGAATTCAAGGACAAGCTGCCCAAAACTCGAAGCGGAAAGATCATGCGGCGGGTTCTGAAAGCTTGGGAACTGGGATTGCCAACGGGAGATATTTCCACGCTCGAGGACTAGGCGTTTCAGCGGACAGGATTTTTGGAAACCAGGAGGGCGTGTCCTGTGCAAAAAAAGGAGCGGCGCATGGCCGCTCCCTTGAATTCTTCAGTCTTCTTTGTTGCGGAGCTTCGGATCGCTTTATTGTCCCCTTGATCCGAAGTCGATTTCCTCCTCCCATCCATTCGGGCGGATGGCGGTTACCTTCTGCGCGGTTCCCTCCGTGGTGCTGTCAACTTCCGTGGTATCGTTCTTTTTCTGCTCGTTGACAACTTGCGCTTTCACCGTGGCGACGGCTTTGCCGTCCTGATAGAAGGTTACGTCGGGGGACGCGGTGTCTTTGGGCACGCTCATGTCATAGGTTCCCGCCGGCAGAGTGTCGCCGTTATTGAACTTCGTGGTGCTGCTGAAGATGATCTCCGTCGTTCGGTCGGAACTCTTATGGCCCTTTGACCCGAACGCGAGACAACTGGTGCCGAGAATCGCTGCCGCCAGGCAGACGACGGATTTTCTTCCGAGCAAATACATAGACTGCACAACCTCCTCTTGGTTTGAGACGGAGCGGGTAACAAGTCATTGCGAAGCGGCAGCCGCATGTCTTAAGCGCATAGGGGGGCTTCCGCAGGGCGAAAGAAGCCCCCGTGCTGCCCTTCACCCCGTTCCACATCACCCTGCATTTCATTTGACGTAGCAACTTGCCCGCAGGTTGCACCTGCCGGTTTCGGCGTGATTTCTCACCAGTTTAGCCGCAGTGCGAATTGAATTTCGCGTGAGCTTTCCGCGGAACTGATTTCGCCAAACTGCGAAGTTCCGACTATCAGGCCCGGCCGATCGAAATTTGGATGATTGGTGAAATTGAAAACTTCGAGGCGGAAGACCAGGTTCGATTGGTCACGCAAAGAAAATTGCCGCTCGAGCGCGCTGTCCCAGGATGCCAGCCCCGGGCCGGTAATCACGTTACGCCCTTCGTCTCCAGGAATGCTGTACGTTCCTTGCGTATCGGTGAAAATGGGAGGAGGGACAAAGGCCGCGGCGTTAAACCAGCAATTGGGGCTTCGCCGGTCACTCGAAAGGTTTGCAGCACCGATCAAGTCCGGACGATCCGTGCCATTGGATTGCGTTCCGCTTAAGGCCGTCGAGAGAACCGCGGTGAGCGGCTGGCCGGACTGGAGCGTGACGATATCCGCAATCCGCCATCCGTCCAGCAGGCGGCCCGGCGCGCCGCTCCTCAGCCACTTTCCGCTCGCCCCCCACGGCACATTCCAGATGCCCGAAAACGTCAAGCGCTGCCGCATGTCAAAATCGGAAAGCGCGTACTCAGCACCCATGTTGTAGTTGTTCTGGGGCTGGTCCGTCCCATCCAGGCCAGACGCCGTGTCGATGGACCTGCCGTAGGTGTAACCGGCGACAACGGAAAATCCCCGGGAAAACCGCCGCTCCAGTCGCGCCACGAACGCGTTATAGTTGGAGTTAACATCTGTATCGCGTATAAACTGATTTGAGCCTGGCTGTGGATGATAACCCAGGCGCTCTCCCGGTAAATTCGGTACGCCCTGATTCTGAAGGCCGCGGCGGGGAAGCTTGTGCCCGTCCGAGCCGGTGTAACTGAGGGAAAGAAGCGTGTGGCGCGTCAAAGCGTGCTCATCGGCGAGACTCCATTCGTAAACGTAACCGTTTCGGATGCCGGGCGGCGAGGAGATGGCGGTGGGCTCCTGATTTCCGAGTGTATAGGCAAGTTGATAGGTCACGATGGGAGGCGCATAAGACTGCCCGCAGGCGCCTGGGCCGTAGAATCGGCACAGATCCAGCCCCAGCAGGAATTCGGTGAGTGGCGCGCTCAAGCGTGTTTCGGCGGTATAGTCGAGCTCCATGAGCGAATTGAAAATCCCGAAACCGCCGCGCAGGGCATTCGCTCCGTCGCCGGTGAGATCGTAGGCAAAACCCCAGCGCGGCGCCCAGTTGCTCCAGTCCGGCTTGATGAGCGAATCGGGAAGTCCGGCTTGTTGCGAGTTCTCGAATTGCAGGCCATAGAGCGAACTGAGCTGCTGGATTAAGGGGTTCGCCTCGAGTGCCGCCGCCTGCCCGTGGTTATTCAGCACGATGAATTGCTCCGCGTCCGAGGGATCGAGGATTGACGCCCGCCCATCAATGTTCACGGCCGGTGAATAAAATTCCTCGCGCAGGCCGTACGTCAGGCTGAAGCGCGGTGTGAGGTGGAATTCGTCCGTGAAATAAGCGCCGAAATAATCCAGCCGGTCGTTGCCGCCGGAATTTCCCGCCTGGGTGTAGGAAAGGAATGGCCTGCCCAGAATGAAATCCGAAAATGCCGATCCGGAAATCGAGCTCGCACCATTATCGAATTGGAATACTCCCTGGCCAAAATCCTCCACCAGGTAAAAGAGCCGCAGCCTTCGAAAGTCTCCGCCAAACTGCAACGTGTGCCGCCCCTTGATCCACACCGTGTTGTCCGTGAACTGAAAAGTGTTGTCCTTGCGGTCCTCGGGCTGAAAGATATCGCTGTCGCCCATGTCGGCGTAACCGGGAACGTCAATCGCCGGAATTCCATCGTTGGTCGAGCCCGGCGCGCGGGCAATTCCCAGAGTTTGCAAAAAATTGCTGTGGATGTTCTGGCCCTGCTTCGTCCCGTCGAAATACGAATATCCGAAGCGCGTATCGTTCACGAGCGTGGGCCGGAAGATGGACGTGAGGCCGAGCGCCAGGTTGATTCCTGAATCCTGCACGCCATCTCCAAAGCCGGGCGGGGCGGGAGGATTGTTGGCAAAGTTGTCCGGAACGAAAGGCACGGTTTGGGCGTCGCGCGAAATCAGAACGCGCCCAAAAAGATTTTCTTTTGAACTCAATTCATCATCCACCCTTGCCATACCCTGGTCGGCATTCAAGCTGTGCATGCCGGTGTCGATGCTGTTATCGACGCCGGGCGGTGCGCCAGGCTGATTCGGCAGCGGAACGCGATCCAGAATTGCCAGTGAGACGGCGCTCATTACGGTTTGCGGAACCTGATTTCCGGTGAAGGGCTGGCCGGTGGAAGGATCAATAATGGCTGGAAAAGGTTCACCGGTGGAGGGATCGATCCCGCTAAAATCGCCCGCGCGTTCCGCGGCGGTGGGAAGCACGGTGGTATTGGTGACGCTCTGCCGAATCCGGAAACCCTCGTATTGGGCGAAAAAAAATGCACGGTCACGACGAAGGGGCCCTCCGGCGCTCGTTCCAAACTGGTTCTGCCGATAAGGTGGAATGGGAAGCGCCGGATTGTCGAAGAAATTGCGGGCATCCACGGAACTATTGCGCAGGAATTCATAAAGAGTGCCCGAAAAATTATTTGATCCTGACCGGCTGACCATATTCACCTGCGCGCCGGAGACCAACCCCTGGTCTGCGGAGTAGGAATTTTCCACCACGCGGAATTCCCGAAGGGCGTCGATCGCAGGGCTCATCGTCAAGGTGTAGGCGAAAGGCTCCACCAAAGAAATGCCGTCGAGCGAAAAGTTGTTGCGCTCGGAGCGCTGCCCGTCTACGGAAAAACCCAGCCCCAGGCCTGGGGTATTGAATTGTTGCGTAGCACTCTGGGGATAGGGCGGGACGGCACCCGCGGCTAACAGCGCGAGTTGCGAAAACTGCCGGCCATTCAGGGGCAGGGAAGCGATGCGTTGATTTGAAATCTCGTCGCCCAAGGCCGGCGAAGCCGTTTGCACCAGAGGCGTAACTCCCACCACCTGCGTCAGCGATTTCGCGCGCGCGAGCTCGAGAGTCAAATCAACGCGCGCGGCTTGGCCGACTTGCAGCGCAAGATCGTTCACCGCACGGGGCGAAAAGCCCGGCGATTCCGCGGTCAAATCGTACGTGTCCACAGGGAGAAAAGGGAACTCGTAATAGCCTTGCCGATTCGCCTGCGTGTGGCGAACTTGTCCGGAGGCCAGGTTTTTCAACGCCACCTGTGCATTCGGGACGACCGCGCCGCTGGGATCGGTGATGATACCCTCGAGGTGCGCATTCCAATTTTGTCCGCGGATGCCGGGGGGAGGCAGCGCCAGGCTGAGGAAAATCAGAATCGCAGACCCTAAAAATCGGGCAAGCGAGAAATTTTCGTGGTTTACGTTTTCCCCCAAGAAAATCCCCTCACGGCGGGGCAGGGCGTGGTGAAGAGGAGTGTAGGGTTGAATCTGTAGCGGCGGTCTACGACCACCGAATCACCGATGGGGATCGGCGATACACGTACACCTGCGGCGAGCCGCTCCGATTTGACACGAAGCCCCCAACGCCGCGCGGCGCAGATCAACCTTCTTTCATCCGGACTTTACCGTCGGCCCCGGAGTTTCACCGGATCCTGGGGAGAAAAGCAGTGGACAGCGAGGAGTGCAAAGAGCGGCGCGCCGCCAGGGCGTTCGCTCTTCACGGCTCTTCTCCCCTCGCGGGCTTTACCGCCGATCGGGAATTGAATTTGCGCGCGCTATTTCGAGCCGCAAATCCTCACCCTGCCCCGAAGGTTTTTGCTTACCAGTAAAATTTAGCATTTTTGCCGCCCGGTTCTCAAGAATCCGCAATGCAAAAAGTTTGCAATCAGGTTGTCCAAGTTTGCGCGCACGGCGATTAATCTTGCCGAAAGGCGCTACCCAACAGATATAATCTTTGATCTTTCGTCGAACGCTGTTTTCCTGATCACGGAGAGCATGGAAAGTAATTCCAACGCGCGCCGTCGCGGCGAACCCTGGGCTTTGGGGACGGCGCTGGGCTACGCATCGGCCAATATTTTTGACGACCTGGCGGTGAAGATTTCCGGCCCCTTCATCGGTCCGCTGTTCAGGGGACTGCCCAGTCTGGCGCAGGGCATCATCCTGATGGCTCGGCATCGCACGCTCGGCCAATTGCGCCCCGGTTCGCCGCAATACCTTGGCTTGCGTCCTATTCTGGCCTTCGTGGCGGCGGGCGTGATTTCCACCCTCGGGCTTTTTTGGTATTACCTGGCGATGGTTTACGGCGGGGTCGTCATTACCGTTCCCGTGCAGGAGACTTACGTGATCTGGGGCACGCTGATCGCCTGGATTTTTTTGGGCGAGCACATCCATCGTTACGCCCTCGCCGGGGTGTTGCTGATTTTTGTGGGTCTCGTCGGGCTTTCCTACGGACAGTTGCGCGGCCAGCCGCTTTCTCCGCACTGGTACTGGGCCATTCCGCTGGCGCTGGCGACGGCCTTGACCTACGGCGTCTCCGGAGTGCTGTGGCGCGACGGCCAATTGCGCGGCGCCCACCCCTCAGTGGCGATTTTCCTTCAGTTCTTCACCAGCGTCATCGTGGCCGTCGTGGGTTTGATCGTCGCCGGCCAGTTTACCACCTTGCAAGCCGCAGCGGGACGGGCCATGCTGGAACTTCTCACGAGCGGAGTCCTTTCCGGAGTCGTGGCCACCTACTGCATGTTCACGGCGCTGCGCCTGATGGCCGTGGCGCGTGTCTACGCGTTTTCCTCCTTAACGCCGCTCGTGGCCACGTTGTTCGCCCACTTCGTTTTGCACGAATTTCTGAACGGATTGATGCTGGCGGGAATTGTGTTGGTCTCCGCCGGCGTCATCCTCACCCAGGTGTTTCGTCCCGCCGAA
>JASHTO010000251.1 GCA_030040515.1 Terriglobia bacterium | reverse complement strand
CACCAGCACTTACTCGGTTTACGGTGCCACTTCGCAGGGGGACACACATACGGACACGCTCTCGGCCACTACCGCTTACCGCGTGGCGGGTTTTAGCCTGAATGGCGGCTATCAATTTAATGCCAGCAACACTACGACGCCCGAGTTCCTTTCCGGGGAGGCTGCCGAGCAGACCAATTCCACCTCCAATTCATTTTTCTTCGGCGTAGGGCACAACTTACCAATGCATGGGAACTTTTCCGCATCCGCCACCCGGCTTGATCTCCACTCCGACTACAACGACAGCGGGGCCCTTGATAGCTTCAACACGAATATCAACACACTGACCAGCGCGCTCAGCTTTTCTCCCATGACGAACTTCAACGTGGGGGCTAACGCCTACTACACCGACAACCTGGAGGGAACCCTTTACAACACGTTGCTGACAGTAGGAGTGACGTCGCCTGAAACCCAACTGCAAGAAGCCTCGCGCGACCTGAGCCTGACCGGCACCGCCAATTACGACATACCGGCCCGGCATCTGGATTTTCATGGCCTCTTCGTGCGCCAGCAACAAACCTTTCTGGGGGTCGCGTACACTTCCGATGCTTATAACGGAACCGTCTCCTATTCCAATACGCTGCTGGGAGGGTCCTTTAACGGCGTCGTGGGATTGACGGAAACCTCCCTCAGCGTGGATCAGCAGAACATGCTGGGTCTGGTTTCCTCGGTCAACTATTCTCACCCCATCCAGCGCTGGACTGTCGCGGGTGGTTTCGCCTACTCGCAGGATACGCAGACTCTGCTGGCGAGTTACACGAGCTCCGGCTACAACTATTACGGCAATGTGGTCCGTAGGATTCGCCGGAGGTCATTTTGGGGAGCTTACGCCAGCGGCTCAAAGAGCCTCTTGACCAATCAGCCGGGCACTGCAAATACCAGTCAGAACTATTCCACCTCATTCTCTATTCCTCGCTTGAGCGTGAGCGGCACTTACTCGACTTCGAGCGGGAATGCGCTCTTGACCACGACGGGCCTGGTCTCCACACCGGTCCCCGTCACGGCGCTTCCTTCGTCCGTCGTCGTCCTCTATAACGGCAGCTCCTACTCGGCGGGCCTCGGGTCGAGTCCAATTCGCGGCCTTACGGTGTCCGCAACCTACGTCAAGGCTCTGAGCGGAACGAATAGCAATTCCGTGGTTTCGAACAACAACACGGAAAACCTGTTCTGTCTCGTGATGTACCATTTTCGAAAGTTGGACTTTCAGGCGGGATACAGCCGGCTGGATCAGGGATTCAGCGTCGTCGGAACGACGCCCACACGAGAAACCTCCTTCTTCGTGGGAGTCTCGAGGTGGTTCAATTTCTTTTGAGAGTCGTTTGAGGTTGCATGAACACCGCGCAAAACTCGGAAATTAAAACGCGAACCCCCAAGGGCGCCGTTGGCGCTTTCCTCCTGCTGGCCCTTCTCCTGATTTCCCCAACTGCCCTTGCCCGGCCCAAATCCCAGCCTGCCGGACCCGCGACCCTGCCCGAACTGGAGTTGGAAGGCGGGCGCAAGCTTCGGTACGAGGGAAGCATCAGCTCCGAAAAAGAGGTCAAGACCAAGCATAGCTTCTGGGGTCGCGTGCTGGACGTGATGGCGGGCGAGCCGGATTACCACGCCCTCATCAATCCCTACAGCGTGGTAACGGATTCTCAGGGCCGCGTCATCGTCACAGATCCTGGCGCCGCGGGCATCCACATCTTCGACTTCACCCAGCACAAGTACAAATTCATTTCGCGGGGCAAGGACGTGGATGGATTGGTATCGCCTCAGTGCGTCGCCGTGGATGCAGCTGACAACATTTTTGTCACCGATTCATACTCGGGAAAAATTTTTCTCTTCGACTCCAATGGAAAATTCCAGCGCGTCATCGGCAGCATCAAGGGCGAGGGTTATTTCAAGCGCGCCACCGGAATCGCCGTGGATTCCCAAACTCGCCGCATTTACGTGACGGACACCCTGCGCAACCAGATCTGGGTGCTCGATCTGGAAGGCCGCATTTTACAGAAGATCGGCTGGAACGGGACCGGCAAGGGCGAATTCAACTATCCGACGGAACTGCGGCTGGTCAGTCAGAACTTGTACGTGGTCGATGCCATGAACTTCCGCGTGCAGGTTCTGGATCTTTCCGGAAAATTTCAATACTCCGTGGGTCAAATCGGGGACGGCGCGGGCCAACTGTTTCGGCCGAAAGGAATCGGCGTCGACTCCGAGGGTCATCTCTACGTGGTCGAAGGGCTGAGCGGTTTTGTACAGGTGTTCGATCGCCAGGGCCAACTGCTCTATTCCTTCGGCGCGAAGAACTCCGGGTTCGGGGAATTCAATTTACCCACTGGGTTGTTTATTGACCGCAACGACCGGGTGTTCGTGGTGGACTCGTTCAATCGCCGAATCCAGGTGTTTCAGTACTTTGCGCAGGGAAAGCAATGAGTAAAAGTAGACGGAGTGAGACAGAGCGCAAACGGGAAACGGTAAAGAGCCTGCGGGGCCATATGCCGTCCGTGCTTCACCGTCTACCTTCTCTCAATGTCTTGCTTGTGGGTTTCTTCGGTCTCGCGGCGTTTGCCTGCGCCCAGACCGACGTCATCGGCACACACGACCTGTCGCCGCTTGGAATCTCGCCGATGAGAGGCACTCTGGGAGGTTCCTGTCTGTATTGCCACGCTCCACACTCCGGGCTGAACGGCACTTCCGGTGTAGCTCAAACTCCACTATGGAATACCAAGCTGTCCAGCGTCCAAGCCTATACTGTTTACTCCAGCACGACGATGGTCAACACGCCCAGCCCGTCTCCTCCTCTGGGCACCAACAGCACCTTGTGCCTGAGTTGCCATGATGGGACAGTCGGAGGATCGCCGGGGGCGCTGGTGGCTTATGGTAAGGTCTCCATGACGGGGCAAATGTATGCGCAGGACGTGTTCGGAACCAACCTCTCGGCGATGCACCCTGTCAGCTTTGAGCTTCCGCTGAAGGCCAACTCCAACGACCTGGTCCCATCTCTGACCGCCAAGCCACCCTCCACGGCCGATCAAACCGGAGCGGTGCATCTTTTCAATGGAAATGTTGAATGTGGGAGCTGCCACAATCCTCACGTGCAGAATATCGACCCGAACAACCCGAACTTTCTGACCATCAACAACTCGAGCAGCGCCCTTTGCCTCGCCTGCCACAGCACCATCCCCACAGGCTCAACGGGCGGAATGGGTTTGACGAATGAGCTCTCAGCGGACCACGGGACGACGCGCGCCTTCGGAGCGCCCCTTACCGCAAACGCCTCCACGGTCAGCCCCAATCCACTGGCGGAATGGACGACCAGCATTCATGCCACGGCTCCGAACAAAGTGGCGGAGCAAATCTCCCTCGAGGGCACCCCAACGAGCGGTAAGCAGGCCGTGACCGCCACCCGGCAGATCTCGCTGGGACATTACGGCTCCGTGGCCAGAAATGGCTGCACGTCGTGCCACTCGATGCACAATGCTCCAGGAGGGAGCTCGCTCCTCCAGGCCGCGGATGATCAGGTCTGCCTCACCTGCCATAACGGCAGCTCGAATATCTCTCCGCCTATTTCCAATGTGCTTGCCGAAATGGTGGCTCCCAAGTATGGCCACGCGTTTTCAGTGGGGAATACACCACACCGGCCGAATGAGAGCGCCTTGCTGAATCAAAGTTTGCATGTGACTTGCGTCGATTGCCACAATCCGCATTCCTCCAAAAGAGTTGCAAGCTTTGCTGCCGCTCCAATGATTCGCCCCTCGCAGGCCTACGTTATGGGCGTGAGCGCCGAGGACGGCACCACCACCGTGAATCCTGCCGTCAATCAATTCGAGAATTGTCTGCGTTGCCACGGGTCGAGCGTCGGGCAGCAATCGAGCCCTGCATTCGGCTACCTGCCCGTGCGCGTGGTGGCGGCCAGCAATCCTCTGAACGTCATTCCGCAGTTCAGCGCCTCCTCAACCTCCAGCCATCCCGTCACGCACGATTCCACCAGCCCCTACCCGCAGCCGAGCCTGCGCGCCAACATGCTGCAACTCGACGGAAGAACGCTCGGGCGCAGCATGGGCACCCGCATCCTCTGCACCGACTGCCACAACAGCGACGACAACCGCGAATTTGGGGGCAGCGGACCAAGTGGTCCACACGGATCAGTGTTCGCGCACATCCTGGAGCGGCAATATCAATTCAGCCAGGCGCCCGCTCCCGGCAAGCCCATCACCAATCTGTTTCCAAATCCCAATTTAAGCGCCCAGGGCGGACCCGGCGGCGGACCTTACGCCCTGTGCGCCAAGTGTCACGACCTTACCCAGATTCTGAGCAACACCAGCTTCAGCGAACACGCCCGCCACATTCAGCAGGACGGATTTTCCTGCTCCGTGTGCCACACCGCCCATGGCATGGGGGCGCAATCGGGAACGATATCCGGCGAGCGTTTGGTGAATTTCGATCTCAAAGTCGTCGCCCCCAACGGTGCGACGCCCATCTCCTACAACCGCGCCACAAACTCTTGCAGTCTGGTCTGCCACAATCACGCCCACCAGCTTCGCACGGCCGTCTCCTCGGCCAAGCGCTGAGCATTTTCATAACCGCAAAATCAGGCAACTCGCGGAAGTCAACAAGGTCATTTACAAAAACCGGGCGGTGCATGACCGCATCCATCAGGTATCCGGCGCGGGCGAGATAGCCGAGGTCCTCCAGAATCGCCAGACCCGCCAGGAACGGCAGCAGATAGGGCAGCACCATCGCCACCGCTCCCGCCGTGCCCAGCACCGCGCCTTTCACGCCCGCGAAAACCGCTGTCTGCGGGTTCATATGCCGCGCCAGCGCCGCCACCAGCGCGTCAAAGAGGCTCAGGATGCGGTCCTCCCCGACTTTTCCCACGTCGAAAATCAACTGGAAGAATCCCAGAAAAACCGCGGTCAGCACCACGTAACCCCAAAACGGGTGCATCGCCACACAGTCGATTTTTTCGCGCCAATCCGCGCTTGGACGCGCCAGCCGCATGACGCGCCGCGGAAACCGCCGCGTCGGCGGGTAGTCCGGCGTGCGCCGCAATCGATTCCTGCGCCCCTTCCACGTCTTCGGCAATTTTTGGCTGCTCGCTGCGAACTTGCAGCGGATCGCACTGCACCCACTGCATCGCGTGAAAACGGGCGGTGGGAAAATTCCGCGCCGGTGATGTGTGAGGAGTGATTGAGAATTGCCCCGGTAACACCGGCAATACGGTCAGCGCCGATTGTGCACCGCAATGTTGTTCGTGGTCCGCCGCAACCGTGGGCGAAACGATCGCCCACGATCGCAGGGCCGCGTCGTGGCCGACCCTCACTGCGGGCGTTCCCGTCGAACATCCTCCGCAAACTCGACTCGAACCTTTTCCGCCAGTTGCTTGCCGATGGCCACATGCGCGCCCTGATTGTCAACCATCACGGGTCTGCCAAACGGAGCGCGGCGCAGCACTCGAACGCGGTCGCCGGTTTGAATCCCCATCTGGCTGAATGACCGGCGAACCTGCCCGCCTCCGGTGATCAACAGGATTCTCAAATCGGCGGAGTCTTCCGCTTCATAAAGGCTGAGTTTTGATGTCGAACCTGCGATGCGATGCATACGCGAGCAAATACTGCAATTCGGGTTCCATCCGGAGGCAAATCGCCCAAAGTCACAGCGGTTGGAACCTGCTATACGGAACGACATAAGTGTTTGCATATTTGGCTGTAGCGGCGGTCTATGACCGCCGGTCGGCACTCGCCCTGCGACCCAAAGCCGTCTTCGGGCGACGGGTCGTAGAGCGCCGCTACAATTTATGTCGCTCTGTATAAGAACACACGACTTGCATCAATGCGGGCATGTGGGCGTTGATGACGAGGATTCTCAGGCTTTCATTCTAAGCGGGATTTCACGCAGTTGGATGAAGCTATAACCCACAGTGAGATCAGGCTTTTGAGCGGTCGAACGACATATTGTCAGGCTCTTTTGAAAAACAATTTGGGCCCTCTGCCGCGCAGTCGCCGATCCGATTGGAGATGCACACCCCTTCTCTCCCTGGGAGGCTGATGTGCGACGGAATTGCGGAATCCTTCGCTGCTATCTGTGTTCAGCGGGGTCCGGCCATCCATGCCGGCCGCTGATTTCCTCGATGTGGATGCAAAAAAACACCGTCATGTCTCGGTCAACACGCTTTCGAGTCTGTGTCACCGCAATGGCGGTCTGCCACCATAGAGATGTGGCCTTCTCAAGTTGCGCTTGGGCTTTTCTTCTGGGTTCGGCGTATTCGGAAGTGTCGGGAAACTCCTCGTAACGCCCTTGAACGACAACACTCGCCCATTCAGTCGCGCCAATAATCTCATCGACCTCTATGCAGACTAGTGGATTCCGCCGAATCCAATCGATCTTCTGTCCCATCGTGGAAAAACCGTAGAGCCGGCCGGGCTCGGATGCAAAATAGATCGGCACGATGTATGGCTGATTCTCATGAGCACAAGCGAGACGACCAAGACTCTGCCGCGCTAACAATTCTTCACATTCTTTTCGATTCATTTCTGAGACCAGCATCGGAATCACCCCTCGAATGCGTTAGCTTATAATGCTTTCACTCCACGAACTGCGTTCTGGCGACATTACTTTCCTTGCACTTTGAATGGACCCAAATCGACACAATCAGGGGCGTCCATTCATGATGCGTACCTTGCCCCCTTTTTCCCCTTTTCTCCCTTCCTGCTGGTGTAGGAACCGCCTGGCCTCTGTCGCAGGGGTATCTCCACAGGGAAGCCGCGATTACCGAGATGAAATCGGTTCCCGGTATTCGTCTTGCACACGGCATTCCAAACAGCATTACCAGACAATGGCAAGGACTAATCGCGACCCAGTCTCAAGTTTTTAGTGACATTCAGTCATCTTGACGGTCTCATATGGCAAGAACAAGCCAGTCCCGGACTACAACGAAACCAGCAAGACGGAGGGATGCTGGCAGGAGGACCGGGTGGATCACTTCCACTTCGGCGCTGAATCCCAATAACCGTACTGAATCGGGAGATTTTGTAGCCTCGCGGTTCTTTCTCATTCGGCCGGGAGCTTAGGCAGGCTCCTGGCTTTTTTTGTGTTGTGGACAGGTCCGGCCCTAATCACAGGTGCTTCCGGTCGCAGCGCGCGTCGCACAGTTCAGCTCACCATAGCGAGTCCAATCGACACGCAAGGGGGTTGCCTCTTTCCTGACAAGACTGCATTCGTTGATCCCCGTCAAGTCACGATCCATCCTTGTTGAATTTCTGATCATGAGATGTTGTGGTGTACAACGGTTGGGCTTCTGAGTAAATTCAGACCCTAAGCGGGGGGTTGATGGAACGTGATGAAAGTCGCTGCATAGAATTGCAACAGTGGCCCCGAATTCGGCCCATTTGTTCGCTTCTTTCACCGCACCAATATTTTGTTCCAACTCCAACGATCGATTGCCCTTGTCCTCAATCCAGCCTCCACCGCGCTGCGGCCGAATATGGCCTCCCACCTGCCTTTACTCAGGTTGAGTTTTGAGTGCTCCGCTTCGCAGCAAGGTGGCGGAACACAGCGGGGTGGCACATGGCCTTCATAATGGTTGCAGCAATGTTCGTACTGCTTGTTGCGTATGACTACTTCGCGCAGCAGCGGCTAGCGGATCGCATCGCGGCAAAGCCCATGGCTCCGGAAGTGCGGAAACCGGCCCCAATTGCTGCCATGAACATCGTGGGCGGATTTCAAACTCCCGCCAACCTTGCCTACCACACGGGTCATGCCTGGGCGGCGAAGGAATCGCCCCGCCGCGTTCGCGTGGGCTTGGACGATTTCGCCGCGCACCTGGTTGGCTCGATCGATCGAATCGATTTGCCCGCGCGCGGTCGTTGGCTGCGGCAAGGGGAGCGTGGCTGGACAATTGCCCGCGGCGACCATCGCTTCGAAATGCTCTCCCCCATCGAGGGCGAGGTCGTCGACGTCAATCCGGGAATTCTCCGCGACCCCTCTCTCGCTCATCGCGACCCTTATGGCACAGGCTGGCTCATGACCGTCAACGCTCCAGGCGTCGAGGGCAACATGAAGAATCTCCTCCACGACCGTCTGGCGCAGCGATGGATGGAAGAATCCGTCAGTTCGCTCCATACACGCCTCAATCCCGGCTCGGAAGTGCGGCTTCAGGATGGAGGTCATGCCGTTGACGACATCCTGAAACTGGTTCCCGAACCGGAGTGGGAGAAATTCGTTCGAGAAATGCTGCCCTCGTAATGACGAGCAGGTTTTGAGGAGCTTGGTTTGAAGGAGGATCACCATGGTTGCAATCTTCGTAGCCTTCATGTTCGTGAGTTTGATCCTGACCGACCTGAGCATCGAAAAGTGGAAGGTCTGCCAGGCCGCGCGGGCCAGCCGGGTTGCTGCCCAAGCAGCGCCCGCACTGCAAGCCGCGTGGCAAATCCCCGAAGGCGTTGGCCTTTCCACCGCCCACACTTGGTCCCATGCTGATCGCGCCGGACGGTTGAAAGTAGGCGCCGACCCGTTTCTCGCCTACGCGATTGGCGCCGCCCAGCAAATCGCCTTGCCCAAGATCGGCAAGCAAGTCGTCCCCGGAGAGGCGCTCTTTGCGATCGAGCAGAACGGCCGCAGGCTCATCGTTCCCTCGACTGTCGGCGGCAAAGTGGTGGCGGTGAACCGCCTTCTGCGAAAACAGCCCGCACTGCTCAATTCCGATCCCTATCGCCATGGGTGGGTCTGCCGCCTCAGCGCGAATCCCTCCGCTGCGAGCCCGCGCCTTACTCGCTCGGGCGATCACGCAAGCCGGTGGCTGGAACACGAATTCACCCGGCTG
>JASHTO010000250.1 GCA_030040515.1 Terriglobia bacterium | reverse complement strand
AACGTGGCGCCGGACTCCATCTGGAAACAAATGTCGTTTGCTGAGGCCCTCGAAGCAGAGAAGCGCTATGACCTGGCGATCATCGAATACCAAAAGGTGATCGCCGCCCAGCCAAACATGCCCGGAGTTCACTACCGGCTCGGAAGAGTGTTGCTGCTGCGGGCGCCCGACAGCGTTAACGCTCGCGCCGATGCACTGAAGGAGTTCCAACAAGCGGTGACGCTCGACCCGCGCGACAGCGCCGCCGAATACGAAATTGGGGAAATCTATCGCAGGCAGAGTCAGTTCGCACTGGCTCGCGACCACTTTTCCCGTGCGGTCACGTTAGACCCCAGCATCGAGGACGCGCAGATCGCCCTGGCGCGCACTTTGATCAGTCTGCAGGATTCCAAAGAGTCGGTGCCGCATCTGCTCGCCGCCATCCGCCTGAACCCGACAAACGAGACTTCGCACTTTCTGCTGGCGACCGCCTATAGAACTTTGGGCAATTCGGCAGGCTACGAGAGCGAGATGGCGCTGTTCAAGCGATACCATTCCGAGCCTTATCTGGAAAAATCGGGGGAGGAGCAGCAACTGCCGCAGGCGTTGTCCACGCCGGCGATCACCAAGCAGACCTTGGACACCCCGGCCCCATCCCAACCGTAGCGCGGTCAGTTCGGCGGGAGTGATACGACCTCGGGCACGAGAGGAAAACACGCAATGTCTCTAGAAGGCAAAGTGGCGCTGGTGACCGGTGCAAGCAAGGGAGTGGGCAAGGGCATCGCGCTGGAACTGGCGCGCGCCGGGTGCCACGTCGCGGTCAACTACCATCGCGACAAGGACGGAGCCCTCGCAACGGTAAACGAGATCGAGGCGTCGGGCCGAAGAGCGGTTGCCGCCGGCGGCGACGTGTCAAAGTCCAGCGATGTCGATGCGCTGTTCAACCAGGTACTCGAGAAATTTGGCCGTCTCGACGTTCTGGTGAACAACGCCGGCATCCAGACCTGGAAGCCGCTCGTGGACCTGGCCGAGTCCGACTGGGACCGCGTGTTGGCCACCAACCTGAAGGGCTGCTTCCTGTGCACCCAGCGTGCCGCTCGGCAGATGCAGGGGAGCGGCGGCGCCATCGTCAACATCGGCTCCGGTTGCAACAAGTGGCCGTTCCCCGGCCTGGTGGACTACACCGCCAGCAAGGGCGGCATTGAGATGCTGACGAAAGTGTCCGCCGTCGAACTGGGTCCATCCCACATTCGGGTGAACTGTGTGGCGCCCGGTTCGATCGAAATCGAGCGCACCAAGACGGAGTTGGATGACTACGCCGGAATGTGGTCGAAGCTTACGCCCCTGCGGCGCATCGGCACACCGCGCGACGTGGGTAAGGCGGTGGTCTTTCTGGCCAGTGATGATGCAGATTTCATTACCGGGCAGACGATTTGGGTTGACGGCGGACTCTACACGCGTCCGGCATCGCCTCACGAGACCGCGTAATGTCGGCGAATGGAAGCAACGATGCAGATTGGCGTCTTCACCGTACTTTTTCAGGATTTGAGTTTTGAGCAAGCTCTGGACCGCGCGGCGGCCAAGGGAAGATAACAGTAGTGCCCATAATAGCTGTGAAAGAACCGCCCCTCCTGATTCTCATGCAGCGGATCATCCGTGCTGTCCAGGTTCAGAACGATCCAACGCCGGTTGTTCACCTGGACCGGAAATTGCGCATATTGTGGCAGCAGAATTCGCAAGTGCAGTCGATCACCTTAACTTAACGTCGTAGTACTAGAACAGGCCGGTATTGTCTCGCTGCAGTATCACAAAATTCGAAACTGACCCTGTGATTCGCCCGAACTTTTAAGTGGTGAAATTCTTCCCGCTTGATGCCCTTCTGGGCTCGAACTCAACCGAGAATGAAACCTGCTATTGCGGGCTCCTCGAAGGAAAGAATCGATGGAGACCAATTCGTTCACATGGTTTTCCAAGAAAGCCCTCCAGGTCTGGGCATGTCCGTTGCTGGGCTTCGCGCATTGTGTTAGTTTCTTTTGGTGAGCCGCGCTGCGCCCCCTTTCACTTCTCTCACGATGGGCCGCAAGCCGTCGCCGGTGATGGGCCAGAGGAAGCGCCGTTGCTCTGCTAACTCATCGAGGAGCGGCCGCCCACCAAGGAGAAAGTAATGAAGACTTATGATCGTCGAGGATTTCTCGAATTCCCGGCAGCGGCAGCTACGGCGGCCGTTGCCGAGCGGCTTTTCGGCGGCACACCGGCCGATGCGCCGAAAAAGGCCTTCCGCCTGGGCCTGCTGGTCATCATTACCGACGACCCGGAAAGCGTCATCGCCCATGTCCAAAGTTTCGGTTTGCCCACCGTCCATGTGTTGATGCAGGAGTTTTCGGACGCCATGGCCCCCCGCTTGCGAGGTGCCCTGGACCGTTATGGGGTTGAAGCAACGGTTTTCATCTCATCGGGGCCAGGAGAGGAAACCTACGATTTTGTCAATGGCCCCCTCAACTACGGGCTAGTCCCCTCCCGATATCGACGCGAGAGAATCGACCATCTGAAGCGAGCTTCAGATTTTGCGAAACGTGTGGGCATCACGACGGTATTTAACCAGTGGGGTTATATCCCGGAGGTACCGAGCGACCCCTTGTACGAGCCGACCGTCGAGGCCGTGCGCGAAATTGCCCGCCACTGCCGGGGAAATGGCCAGATGTTCGTCAACGAGAGCGGACAGGAGACTCCCATTACCCTGCTGAGGACAATTCAGGACGTCGGTCTGGAAAATCTAGGTATCGTCCTGGATGCGGCCAACCTGGTGTGTTACGACAAAGGTAATCCGGTGGACGCCCTTGGCGTCTTGGCAAAGTACGTGTGTGGCGTTCACGCCAAGGGGGGCTTCTGTCCCACCGACCCCCGCTATTTGGGGAGACTGGTCCCGGCGTACGAGCCCAACACGGTGGACTGGCCGCTTCTCATCCAACGCGTGAAAAAGCTCGGATATGAGGGCACGGTTACCATTGAGACCGTAACCCGGGGGCCCGAGCGTGACAACGAAATCCGAGGCGATAAAGCTTACCTCGAAAGGCTGATTGCACAGGGTTGAACCGCTATTGGTTTCTGCATAAAGAATGCAATACGCTTCTCTTCAGGAGGGAACCCGTATGCCCCGACTGAAGGGGAGTGGTGATTTGCTCGAAGACCGGCGGCGTCGCGCCCTGGCTTTGTGGGACACGGGCCTGTCTCTGAACGAAGTGGGGCGCCGCATGGGCTGCGCACCGAGTTCGGTGATGCGCTGGCTGCGAGCGCGCCGCCGCGGAGGCCCCGACGCCTTGCGCGTGCGCTGCTCGCCGGGACGCCCACTGAAACTGGGGTGGGGTCAGCGGCAACGTTTGCTGAGGCTGCTGTTGAAGGGAGCCCCGGCGCACGGCTACCCGACGCAGTTGTGGACCACGGCCCGTATTGCCGAAGTCATCCGGCGCGAATTCGGCGTGCATTACCATCGCGATCATGTCGGCCGGCTGATGCATCGCCTCAACTGGAGCCCGCAGAAACCCGCGCTCTGGAGCGTGACGAGGCCGCGCTGATCATTTGCGCGTCCCGCGCCCCCACCCATTCGCAAAGGAGCCATCACGATGAATCGCCGGGAGTTTATTCGAGCCGGCGCGATCATAGCCGCCGCCCCGTTCGTCGTTGCCGGAGCCGGCGGCCCCCATCTCGAGATCTGGCAGGGCTTGCGGCGGCGAGCCGGCCAGTTTGGCGACTGCCAGGACGACTTCAATCTGCTCGGCCATGTCGATTCGGAAGTCCCGCTGGCGAGTCTGACGTATTCGTTGAATCGCGGTGCGGCCCGCCACCTGCGCTTCCACGTCTTCCGGCGCATTGTCGCCGAAGGTGACTTCAACGCGGA
>JASHTO010000249.1 GCA_030040515.1 Terriglobia bacterium | reverse complement strand
AAACCCCGGCAAGGCAATGGAAAACTTCCAGTCATTACTTGGAAAACTATTGCAAGTGCCCAAGAGCGAGATCGGCATCAGGAAGCGCAAGGCCACAGCCGGGAAAAAGAAGAAGCGCAAAAGGTAGCTCGAAATTTGCGCGGGAAGCAGTTACGGCTACCCTTTTGAAAGTTGGTCAGTGAAGTATGTTGTTGCCCTTGGAAGGGATCGATGGCGTCGTCCGGTGCGCACACAGGCGCCGTCATGTGATGAGTGGAGAAAAGCTGCACGCCGAAAGACGAACCTCATCGCAAGGTCACGTTTCAAGAGGAATTCGTGGGGTTCTTGAAGCGCCAGGGAACTGCCGACGACGAGCGCTCCATTTGGGAATAACCTCGATCGCCCCAGGGCTGCCGGACAACAACCGCGCTCTCTTTCCCACGGCTGACGCCGTGGGCTATGCTCTTTCGGCCCTCCGGGCCTGCGACGGAGGCTCCCCTCCCGCCGGCAGCCGGGGACGGGCTTAGGTTAACGCTTATTCGGCAAAGCCGGGCTTTACAAAACTGTGAACCGCTCAAAGCGGCTCGGGGGCGCTGCCGCGCCCCCGTAAAACCATGGGGGAGTCGTAATGCTACCGGTCCGGATACGCTTGGAAACCCCCAAAAACATTTCGCATACGTACGTGATGCTGATTGCTCCTGAGCACCCGCGCTTGTTACGCCCATCCTTGACTGCCTCCGTTACAGGCCAGAATGCGCACGGCGGGCCGTTACACGGCTACTGCCGGATCTGTCAAACTTCGGCTGCCTCCTCGGCAGAGCCGGGGGATGGTTTACTACAGAGGATCGCCCCTCGCGACGCAGCGTTGGCGAGCGACTGCCACAAGCTGACTTTATTGATTCCTGCATAAGTAATGTCCTATACTTAATTCCCGGAGGTGTCGATGCGACCAGCCGGGAGTCCGCGCGAATTGGAACAGCGTCGTTACCGTGCTCTGCAGTTGCTCGGAGAAGGCCATCTTCCCGTCACCGTAGCCCGTCTGTTGGGCGTCGATCGCCGCAGCGTGCGACGCTGGAAGGCCGCTACCCGCCGGAAGGGAAACCGCGCTTTGGCGGCGCGCCCAGCCTCCGGCCGCCCGGCACGGCTGGATCGCCGGCAGAAGCGCCGTTTGGAGCGAGCCCTCCTGCGCGGTGCCCAAGCGCTCGGCTTCCCCAGTGACCTTTGGACCTGTCCGCGCGTCGCCGAACTGATTCACCGCACCTTCGGCGTGCGCTACCATGTGGACCATGTCAGCCGCCTCCTGCAGGGACTGGGGTGGAGCCCCCAGAAGCCTCAACGCCGCGCTGGAGAGCGCGACGAGGAGGGCATCCGCCAAGGGGTCAAGCAGGTTTGGCCGCGGCTCAAAAAAAGCCCGACGATTGAACGCCTGACGGGTGTTTCTGGACGAAAGCGGCCTGCTCATGGCTCCCTGGGTGCGCCGCAGTTGGGCTCCCTGCGGCCACACTCCCGTATGGATCCAGCGCGGTGCCCACCACCGCAAAGTCTCCGTGATGGCCGCCTTGTGCGTAGCTCCCGGCCGTGAGCGCGTGCACTTTTACTTTCGCCTCTACCCGGATGCCGACATCCCAGCGCGTCACGTGATCGGCTTTCGCACCCGTCTGCAGCGCGAACTGCACGGCCCCTGGGTGATGCTCTGGGACCACCTCAATGCCCATCGGGCGCGCCGGACCACCCAGTTCCTGGTCGCTCATCCCCACCCTTTCCCCGCCTTTTTCCCGTCTTACGCCCCGGAACTCAATCCCCTCGAGTACGCTTGGGGCTACCTGAAAGTGAATCCCCTCGCCCGCTTCGACGCCCGCTCCCTGCAACGCCGGCCCGACCTGCTCCGCTCGTTCCTGCGCCATAGCCCTCTATTTCTGCGCCTCAGATAGGACATTACTTATGCAGGACTCAATAGCCGGACGGCTCGCAGTTCAATTTCACCTATGACCCAACTTACTCGACGATCCTGAGGGTCATACACAGCCAGCGCAAGCTGCTCGAAGCGCACACCTACAGCCCGAACCACAACGGCCTGACCTCCATCCAGGCCTACGGGGTCAACAGCGTCTCGCTGAACTATTGAACTTACTCCTGCGGGTGAGAGGTCCCGATCCGAAGACCCGTCGATCTCACGACGACAGACGCAGAAATTGAAATGAAGATGTGAAACTATCGAAGTTTTGCTCAACGACCTAAAAGCCAGATTTGGTATCGCAACTTCCCCTTGCGAAGGGCTAAAGCTCTGGGGTAATCTTTTCCTTGTAGCGGTGGAGTTCGCTCATAGTCGCTCCATGCGACCGATGACTCCTACGGTGGAATCGCCGTAGGAGATTGCCGTATCAGTCCCTCCCGACGGTTCCCCAAAACAAACTAAAAGGAAACGGAACTCAGGATGTGGTGTGGCTGGGGAATGCCGAATCTTTGCAAGGCGCTTCGGCATTTACACCGTGCTGCACTCGCCTGCATGTGCCGGGGAAGGAACACATTTCGTGCCTAGAACAAATAGTCATTCTCTCTTTACCTCCGAGTCTGTTACGGAAGGCCACCCCGATAAGATGTGTGACCAAATATCAGATGCAGTGTTGGACGCCGTTCTCTCCAGTGACCCTTCCGGGCGTGTCGCGTGCGAGGCAATGGTGAAGGATCAGGCCGTGTACGTGGTCGGTGAAATGACCTCGTCCGCACAGTTGGATATCGAGAAGCTGGTGCGCCGCACGGTAAAGGAAATCGGCTACACCGACCCGGAGGCGGGATTTACCGCTGAGGGATGCAATGTTCATGTCAACTTCACGCGGCAAAGCCACGACATCCACATTGGGGTCGAAACAGGGGGCGCAGGGGATCAAGGTCTCATGTTCGGTTACGCCTGTGACGAGACTGAGGAACTGATGCCCCTGTCTCTGATGATGGCGCACAAACTATGCCACCGGTTGGCGGAGGCCCGCCGGCAGAACGTTGTTGATTTTCTTCGTCCCGATGGGAAAGCCCAGGTCACGGTCGAATACCTTAGGTCAACTCCTGTCCGAGTCGATACCGTTGTGGTCTCGACTCAACACAAGCCAACAGTGGAAATTGGCGCGCTGCGGGAAGCCGTCTTCGAACACATCATCAAGCCGGTCATTCCCGCCGACATGCTGGATGAGAACACAAAATATCACATCAATCCGACCGGACGATTTGTAACCGGCGGCCCCGTCGGAGATTCCGGCCTGACGGGGCGAAAGATCATCGTCGACACCTACGGAGGAGCCGCGCACCACGGTGGCGGTTCCTTCTCTGGGAAGGACCCGACCAAAGTGGACCGGTCTGCAAGTTACATGGCACGGTACATTGCGAAAAACATCGTGGCTGCGCGCTTGGCGCGCCGCATGGAAGTCCAATTGGCCTATGCCATCGGCGTTGCGGAACCCGTGTCCGTGATGGTTAATACTTTCGGAACAGGGTGCCTCGATGACGCGAGTCTTGTTGAACTGATTTGCAAGGTGTTCCCCTTAAATCCGCAGGGCATCATTAAGCTCCTCAAACTCACTCGACCGATCTATAAAAAAACCGCGGCTTATGGTCATTTCGGCCGAAA
>JASHTO010000248.1 GCA_030040515.1 Terriglobia bacterium | reverse complement strand
TTCGCGCCGCGCGCCAGATTGCGGGCCTGGAATGCGGTTTTCTCCATCATCTCGATGATGGGGATAACGTTGACGGTCTTGATGTCGTAGTGCTCCACCAGGGTGTGAAGCAGATCGGCTTTCTGCATGGTAAGCTCCAGGTTTTGAGGTCCGGAGCTTTAAAGAAATGAGCCCCGGCATTCGGGGCCTACGGTAAGCTGAGCGCTCCCGCCATCGTACCCCGCCGTGGCTGCAAGAACTATACGCATTTCTTCGATTTGGTTCAAGACCGTTGAAGCCGATAAACTGATCGGGTAGCCACGGTCAGTGGTTTTTTGACCGTGGGTACTTGCGGTGCCACGAAGAGCCCACGGTCAGGAAAACACTGACCGTGGTTACCCCTACGGCGCTGCGGGATGGAACCGCCACAGCTTGGAATGCATGGGCCAGCCGGACATGAGGATTCGCCCGTCGGGGAGCCAGCCGGGTGACAGGTGGTCTCCGATAAAATTAGATGGGACCTTCTGCAGTTTGCCGGTGCGGGGATCGAGGATTCCGATTCCGTAGAACCAGGAATCCGGCACTGCAACGGAAAACAGTATGCGCCCGTCTTTTCCCACGGCATTGGGATTTACGGTGACCGTGGAGATTCGCAGCTCGCTTGGGGCCTGGACAATTTCTTGCGTGCTTCCTGAGGCGGTCACTCGTATCAGCCGCACACCCTCTTTCTCATAAAGCTCAATCACCAAACCGTTTCCATTGGGGTCGGGGGCGACGGCGTCGCCGGGAGCAATGCGGCGCGGCGTGCCGCCCTGCGCAGAGACGGCCCAGACTGTAGCCGAAGCCACGTAGTAGAGCGTTTTCCCGTCGGGCGAAGCGGCCATATCGAAGACTCCGCTGGCCGGAATGGAATCAAGCCGCCGGACGATCCGGCCATCTTTGACCGACGCGACGGCCACCACTGCGTGGTCGATTGACCCCAGCATAAAAGCCAGCTCGCCTTCACCCAACAGGCAGGCGGGCATGGAGGTATCCTCCTTGGTTTCGATGAACGGCGCGGGTTCGGCGCCGGGCTTCGCCGCCACCAGGCGCGAGCGATCACCCACGACGGAATCCAGAATCGCCCGCCCATCGGGAAGTTGCAGCGTTCCAAACTGACCTTTATTGGCGCTCGTCGGGCCAGCCAGCAACTCCGGCGTTCCGCCCGCAGCGGAAACTCGCAAGATCTCGTTGGGGCGTTCGTATTGGTCCAGATAGATGTTGCCGGCCTTGTCCACGTCCATGAAATTCACCGGCTGGGTCAACGTGAGCAGGGTTTGCGGAGCCGGCGTTCCATGCCTTGGAACGGAGATAATGCGAAAAAGGTCGCCCGCCTGCGTCGCCAGCAACACCGACTGGTCGTCGTTCGGTATGGCAAGCGGAAAGAGCGAGAGTGAAGAACTCAGGTGAATGTTGAGCCCAGGCGCAAATCGCTGCGACTTTCCGTTAGCGAGATTCATCAAGTAAACATAGGGCGACTGGTCCGTGTTCAGTTGTTCCTGCGTCTCGCCGTAGAACACCGCTTCCTTGCCGTCGCGAAAGACGCGCAAGGGAGGGCAGAGGTCCGTGGTTCCGGCAAAAAGGGCGTCCAGGGGTTCCAGACGGCCGCCTTCCGGCCAATAGTGATACAACTGAACGACTCGATCCTTGTTTACGCGGCTCACCAGCAGGCTGCCGTCAGGCAGAACTTCCGGGCCGAATGCGTCCTCCAGAACCAGATGTTCATCGCCTCCGAACCGCGAAACCGTGTAGATGCCGTGCGGGACCGAGAAGTCGCGGTCGAAATAGATTTCGCTGCCATCGGGCGACCAGTTCAGTTCCGTCACGTATCCGCGCGTGCGGTCTTTAGTGAGCACGGTCCAGTCGTTCGAGTCAACGTCCATTACCGCCACCTGCGTCAGGCCGTCCACCATGGCCTGAAAAGCCAGCGTGCGTCCGTCGGGCGAAATGCGCGGCCCCATGGCAATGCTCGGACCGCCCAGCCGCTGGCCGGTCCAATTGGGAATCGCCGGCGCGCGGCGGGCGCTCAACCACCAGCCGACGCCGAAGCCGAGGAGCAGAGTGATAACTGCTGCTGCGAGCAACATCGCTGTACGCCGCGGCACAGCACGAGACGTGGCATGGGCATCTCCGGTTTCGGGAGCCCGATTCCCGATCTGATCGGGATGAAATCGGACCTGCCTATATCCACCCTCGGGCAACATGCCCGTGCCGCCTGACAACGCTTCCTCAATCGTGATGCGCGCGTCGCCAACGGCTTGCAGCCGTTGCTTCAGGTCTTTCTTCAAGCAGCGCTGCGCGAGTTCACAAATTTTCGCCGGCGTCTCCGCAGGCAGCGTGTTCCAATCCGGCTCCGCGCGAATCACCGCGGCCAGAACGTCGGAGGTGGTCTCGCCCTCAAACGTCGGCTTACCGGTGAGCATTTCGTAGAGAATGCAGCCGAACGCCCAGATGTCCGCACGGCGGTCGACCGGCTTTCCCTTGGCCTGCTCGGGGCTCATGTACGCCGCTGTTCCCAGAATCATGCCCGCCTGCGTCGCCGCCCCGGCCATGGTAATGGTCGGGGAATTTTGTAGCGGCGATGATCCGGGCGCCGAAGAGGGAGCCGAAGCACCCAACGGGTCAAGCGCCTTGGCCAGGCCGAAGTCCAGAATCTTTGCGCCGCAGTCGCGCGCGACTTTCACGTTGGCGGGCTTTAAATCGCGGTGGACAATCCCCTTTTCGTGAGCGTACTCAAGACCCTCGGCAATGTCGCGTGCGATGGCGAGAGCTTCCTCGAGCGGCAGGCGGCCTTGCTCGATGCGCTCGGCGAGCGTGGGCCCGTCCACCAGCTCCATCACCAGCGCGCGCACCGCACCGGATTCCTCCAGGCCGTAGATGGCCGCGATGTGCGTGTGATTCAGCACGGCCAGCACTTGCGCTTCGCGCTGGAAGCGCGCCAGGCGCGCCGCGTCGGCGGCCACGGCTTCCGGCAAAACCTTCAGCGCCACCTCGCGGTTCAACTTGGTGTCGCGTGTGCGATACACCTCACCCATGCCGCCCGCGCCCAGCGGAGACAAAATCTCATAGGGGCCGATTTTCGCGCCTGAAGTCAATGCCATTGCCGGAAGGATTATACACAAGGTGCGGTAACGAAGTTGGGCGCGGTCGCGTATTGGCTTCAAGAGGCCGTATAATGATGTTGCGCCGACATGACCGAACTTCGCTGGAACCCCACGCTGCTGGAATGGGTCTCAAGCGCCGCACATCGCCAGGGGCGGCCGCAGATGCCGCAGGATTGGTGCCCGTTCTGCCCCGGCTCCGGATGCGTGCCCGAGCGATACGACGTCCACATTTATCCCAACGATTTTCCCGCCTTCACCGTTCCTCCGCCTCCCCCGGCAATCGAGGGCGATGATTTCTACAAAGTGCGTCCTTCCCGCGGCAAGTGTGATGTGGTGCTTTACAGTCCCGATCATCATGCCTCTCTGCCGCAGCTTCCCGTTGAGCACCTTGTCAAACTGGTGCGATTGTGGCGCAGCCGCTTCCGGGAGCTCAAGGCATTGCCAGGGATCAGGTACGTTTTGATTTTCGAGAATAAGGGCGCGGTGATCGGCGTCACCATGCCACATCCTCACGGACAGATTTACTCGTTCCCTTTCATTCCGCCGCGCCTCGAACGAGAGCTGGCAGCAGCGCGCGCCCACCGGCGCCGGCACCGGCGCTGCCTGTTTTGCGACATTCTGAAGAAGGAACGGCGCGACAGCCGGCGCATCATTGCTGAAAACGCGGCGTTCACGGCGTTCATTCCTTTTTATGCGCGCTGGCCCTTTGAGGTTCACATTTTCTCGCGCCGTCACCTGGGAACGCTCGAGGACTTTCGTCCATCGGAGGAACGCGCGCTCGCTGAAATCCTGAAGTGGGTCACGATGAAGTATGACAACCTCTATCAAATGTCGTTTCCCTACATGATGCTTCTGCACCAGGCGCCCGCACGCGGCCGTTATCCATTTTTCCATTTTCACATTGAGTTCTACCCGCCCCATCGCAGCAAGGAAAAGCTGAAATACCTGGCGAGCGTGGAGACCGGCTCCGGAACATTCTTGAACGATTCCTTGGCGGAGGAAAAAGCCGCCGAATTGCGCGCCGTGCCGCCGGTTCGGATCGCGGAATTAACGGGGCAGGATCTCAAATGACAGAAGAAACATTTCGCAAGATTTTCGATGCTTCGCCGGAAATTGTTGTTCGCGCTCCGGGGCGGGTGAATCTGATTGGCGAGCACACGGATTACAACGACGGATTCGTGCTGCCCGCGGCCATCGACCGGACGATTCGCTATGCCGGGCGCCGCCGCGCGGACCGCCGCGTGCGCGTTTATTCCAACGACTTCCAGGCCACGGCGGAATTTGACCTGGACGATATTCAAAAGGACAAAGTAAAGACCTGGAGCAATTACCTTCGGGGCGTCACGAAATTTCTGGAAGGCGATGGCCACCGCCTCACCGGCGCGGAGATTGCTTTTGGGGGGAACGTTCCGCGCGAGGCAGGCCTAAGCTCGTCCGCCGCGGTGGAAGTGGGCGCAACGGCGTTCTGGAACAAACTGCTTGGGCTGGGACTTGATCCGGTGTATGCGGTGAAGCTCGCGCGGCGGGCGGAGAACGAATTTGTGGGCGTGCCCTGCGGGATCATGGACCAGTTCATCTCCGCGCTCGGCCGGCGCGAACACGCGCTTTTTCTCGACTGCCACGACCTCACCTATCGCCACGTGCCGCTGAGCTCCGATGTGCGGATTGTGGTCTGCGATTCGGGCGTGAAGCGCGCGCTGGCACAGTCCGAATACGAGGTTCGGCTGAAGCAGTGCCGGGAGGCGGTGGCTAAGATTGCCGCGACGGGCCGGGCCGTGAAATCGCTGCGCGACGTGCAAACTGCCGACCTCGACGCGATGCGCGGTTCCATGGATAACCTGCTGTGGCGGCGTGCCCATCATGTGGTTTCGGAAAACCAGCGCACCCTTGAGGCCGTCAAGGTGCTGCAAACCGGTGACATGGAGCGCTTCGGCGAGCTGATGAACGAATCGCACGAAAGCCTGCGCAATGACTACGAAGTCAGCTCCGTTGAACTCGACAAGTTGGTGGAACTGGCGCGGCAGCAGAAGGGAATTCTTGGCGCGCGCATGACGGGAGCGGGTTTTGGCGGATGCACGGTGAACCTGGTGCGCGCTGAGGCGGCGGAAAGTTTTGTTCGGGCGGTGGAAAAGGGTTACCGGGAAGCGGGCACTTTGGCGGCGAAGATTTACGTGTGCCAGGCATCGGACGGCGCGTTGGTTTCCGCTTGAGATCCCCACCGGGAACCTCGCCGAGGCACTGCCTTGCCGGGAAGCTCTCCCCGCAGGCTCCGCAGCCTTAAGGGAAGGTGATGAAGCCGCGCCTGTGAATTGATTCCGCTCTTGTGCTCATTGGCCGGATGAGCCGGCTTCGCGGAGGGCGGAGGGCCCTGCACCAAATAGAAAATTAAATTGGCGATGAAAAACAGGAGCAGGGCGAGAATCACGAGTCGAATCGCCGGCCCGCCTTCCAAAATCGGCACGGGGGCCTGCGGTGTTCTGCGCCGGGCGAGGTACCACGGGAAGATTACGAGGGGAAGCAGCATCGAGCCGATCGACCAGCGTAAAGGTTTGGGAACTCCTTCCCGGAGTGCATCGAAAAAGACCCATACGGCCGCCAGCGTTTGCAATCCTCCCATGGCCAGCAGAACATTTTGCTGATCCTTCCACAGTCCCTGGAAGATGAGGACCAGAAAACACGAGACACCAAGAACCACAAAGAAGAGGGGCCAGGAAAACCGCACGGGTGGCAGCTTGGGCTGGGCGCTTTCCGAAGGGGTGGGCTCGGCCGGCACCGCTTGCGGCCGGACGATCTCCGCGGGATTGATGGCGTGCTTGCACGCCACGCATACCCGGCAGGAGGAAGCAAGCAGTTGCCCGCACGCTGGACAGGGAAACGGTTCTGTGGGGAATTCCGCAGCCGAAACCAAGGAATCCTGACTCAAGACGCTGGGCGCGGGTTGATGCGTTTCTTCGTTCATGCGGTAGTTAATGAATAATGGCGAGTCTTTTGTGTTGCGTAGCGCGGACCAGCGGTTTTGTGGTCCGCATCTCTACTTTGAAGAACCGCAGATGCGTCAACCGATGGACGGTCTGCGCTACGACCCTCACTCCTTCTCGTTCCAGCCTTCGTGCTCCTTCCAGTCTAACACCTTGCGATAACCTTCGGTGTGCCGGAGTTGATTCCAGTCGCGGATATTGCCTTCGGACTTATTGCCTCCCTGCGATTGGTAGTACCACCCCGCCTCCTGAGCCAGCGCCATGACCTCGCCGGAAACATAGAACTCGTGATCTTCATAATGATAAGGCGTGGCGGGATGCTCGCGGGGATTGAAGATGCGGTCCACTCGCACCTCGAGTTCGGGTGGGATGGCTCCCTCACGCAGCAACTCTTGCAGGGCCTTCACCACAAAATAATTGTTCACAATGTGGTCGATGTGTCCCTCGGCCGGAGGATGCACGGTGAAAATGACCTGGGGCTGAAATCGCTTGATGATTTCTTCCGTCGCCTCCACCACCGAGTCGCGCGCGTAAGGCAGATTCGACCGGAAGATGCCTTCGTAAGGCGCATGGTCGGTGGCCAGAAGCACCGCAAGGTAGGGGTCGTTCGCGCTCGGGTGTTCGTACCAGATTTTGCCCGTGCCTCCGTCAGGCAATCCCAGGAAGAGAATATTTTCTGGCGGTACGCCCAGGTGGCCCATGGCGGCGCGCGATTCCTGCATGCGCACGGCGCCGAAATTCAAAGCATCAGCGGGGCCGCACGAATGCTGGAAGTAGCGGTCGCAGGAGCCCGCATCCCCACTGGTGTAATACACCATGTGCACGGGAATCTGATTTTCCACGAGCGCGCGGATGAAGCCCATCTGCGTTCCATCGTCGTCTTCGTGCGCGCAAAAGATCAGAACCGATTGGGGCAGGGGGTTGACGCCCAGTTCGAGGTGGTTGACCGCGACTTCATGCCCGGCGCTATCCACGATTTGCACGGCAACGCGATAAATTCCGCTCGGCTCTGTGGGAAGAGCAAAGCTGACTTCCTGTTTCAGCGTCGGACCGTGGGGAATCAGGTCCGTATGTTCAACCAGGGTTTGATGGGCAAGCTCTTTGCCTTGCGGATCCAGCAACCGCGCTGCGACGGAAACTTGCTGCCACGCGGCTTCCGTGGGGTTCGAGATTGAGAATTTCACTTTGGCTTCCGAGCCCGATGCGAACATGGTGTGCTGAGTTTCAAACTGAATTGCGTCGGCGCTGAAGCCCTCGGGATGGAAACGCCGGTAACTTGTCGTGTTGACCGACTTCAAATCCGGATAGGTGTATTGCATCGGATACGGCCGCGGCGTCGTGATCCCCGGCGGATTGATGAAAACCAGCGGGCTGAGAGCGATGGCATACACATTTTTGCGAGCGTGATCCCAAATCACCGCCGAGTATTGCTTGATTGTGGGCTGGTCAACCTTTGGCGCCTCGGTGCAGCTACCTGAGTTTGTATAATCGACCCTGTGCGGCTTAAGGTCCACGTTCTCGGCTACGGTTTTAATGCCCGCGCCCACTTTTTCGGTCTGCTGCACAATCCACGGCCAATAGCGCTCTGAGACCTCCACTCGAAGTCCCGTGAATTCACTGTCGCCGAGGTTTGAAAAACTCACGCTGCAACCTATGGAATCTCCCGAGCTGTAGTTTTCGTGCGGCAAAATAAAGGAATCGATCCGAATCAATTGGCGATGAACTACAAAGGAACAAACGTTGGGGGTCTCCGAGGCGATTTGATGCGACTTGGGGTCTTCGTCTCTCAGGTCGATTTCGTATCTTCCGGGGCGCGCGTTGGCGGGAATCTTCCAAAGCAGGTGGTAAATCTCTGGATGGCCGTTCACTGTCTCCAGGGTCAAATTGTCCGCCACAGGCTTCGTTTCCCCCGCAAAGCGCACGGCGAGACCATAGTGGACCTCCGGCTCCACCTGTGGAGTCGGAGAAATAATTCGGAGCTGGACCGAATCACCAACGTTGTAAGTGATGCGGTCGGTTACCCCCTGGAGGGCAGCCTGCGGCGGGCGCGCGCTCATCTTCAGGCCGGGCGTCCATCCCATCCCAGCCGCGGTCAGCAAGATGGCCAGCCAAATGACCGGCGATTTCCCCGGGGCTGCGGATTTCGGCAGATTGTGTGTGATTTTCCCTCTTGCCATACGGTCACCCCCAAAGGTGTTGGGATTATAGAATCGCGGCAAGTTCACGTCCAGCGATGCTTGGCATAAATCACTTTTAGCATGGGGTACGTAGGGGGCGGCCCTCGCCCTGCGGCCCAAAGCCTCCGGGCGACGGGTCGCGGCCGCCCTTGGGCAACCGCAAGCGGTGCCCCTACGATGTGCCTGCGTAGTCCTACGTTGCCTTTTCCCAACAGGCAAATTTTGACTTATACTTTCTACGATGCTGGAGAGGGGTGTGAAATGACAAAGACGAAAGGAGCACTTCAAGTGAGCCGCAGAAATTTTCTTGCAACCACCGGAAGCCTGATGGCCGCTGCGCCCGGAGTGGGCGGCGGAAGCACGGATGCGCGGGGGGAAGCTTCCGCTTTGCCACCTTCCGGCGCGCCCACGGCGCTTCGCAAGATTCCCATTGGAGTGTTTGACTCCGCCCTCGCCAACCTCACTCTGGACGAGATGCTCGACAAGATTTCAGCGCTGGGAATTGAAGCCGTGGAAATCGGCGCCAAGGGCCTGCCCGGCTCGAAGCACTGCCCCACCCCCGAGCTTCTGGCCGATCCGGCGAAGGCCCGCGCGTGGAAGAAGAAATTCGAAGACCGGAACATTCGCGTGGGAGCGTTCAGCATCCACGGCAATCCCATTCATCCCGATCCCGCCATCGCCGCGCGCGACGACCAGTTTTTCCGTAACGGAGTTCTGCTGGCGGAGCTCCTGGAAGTCCCCGTGGTGGTGGGATTCTCCGGCTGCCCGGGCGGCTCGCCTGCGGACAAAACGCCCAATTGGATTACCTACCGATGGCCCCCGCAAATGGACGAAATGCTCAAGTACCAGTGGACGGAAAAGGTGATCCCGTACTGGAAGCAAGCTGCGGCGTTTGCGCGCCAGCACGGCGTTCATAGAATCGCGCTCGAGATGCATCCCAACTTCGTGGTGTACAATCCGCACACTCTGATCAAATTGCGCGAGGCAGCCGGTGAAGAAATCGGCGCGAACTGCGATTTAAGCCATCTGTTCTGGCAAGGGTGCGACGCCGT
>JASHTO010000247.1 GCA_030040515.1 Terriglobia bacterium | reverse complement strand
GACGTCCTGGTGAACGGCATTCCCTTCCGCGTGGTGGGTGTGGCGGAAAAGATCGGCAGCACGTTCGGCCAAAGTCAGGATAACTTCGTGCAGATCCCCCTCACCACTTACAAGAAATACTTTTCTCCCCGGCCGTCGCTTGAAGTCAACGTGCAAGCCTGGGATTCGGAACAGATGATGCGGCTCGAGGACCAGACGCGCGCCCTACTGCGCGCCCGGCGCCACATTCCCTACCGCGAAGATGACACGTTCGGCATCAATGCTTCTGACACGATCATGCAGACCTGGCATCAGATTACCGGCACGGTTTTCGCCGGCACCATCGGCATCGTGGCCGTGTTCATGGTGGTGGGCGGCATCGTCATCATGAACATCATGCTGGCCAGCGTCACCGAGCGCACCCATGAGATTGGCATCCGCAAATCACTCGGTGCGCGGCGGCGAGACATTCTCATGCAATTCGTCATTGAGTCCAGTGTAATGGCCGGCATCGGGGGAGGAATGGGACTGCTGGCGGCCGTCATGGTGAGCGAACTCGTGAACCTCGTTGTGGGACCGGGATTTTTCAACGCCTCCATCCCCCTCAATGCGCTTGTGGTGGGCCTAGTGCTTTCCACTGGGGTGGGACTGTTTTTTGGAATTTATCCCGCCAGCCAGGCCGCCAAACTCGACCCCATCGAAGCTTTGCGCACGGAGAACTGAGCATGCCCGCGGACCGCCCCCACAACGTTCGTGAAAACCTCTTTCTCGCCATGGATACGCTGCGGACACACAAGGTCCGCTCCTTCCTCACCATCCTCGGTGTGCTGATTGGCACACTGACGCTCATCCTGATCGTCTCGATTTTCGAAGGACTCGACCAGGAGATGGTAGACGCCGCGCAGGGCTTCGGAACGCGCTCGCTTTTCATCTTCAAATTCGAGCCGGGTATCAACTTCAACCTCACGCGCGAGGAGCGCCTGCGCAAACCGTTGACCTACGAGCAGGCCATGGAGATCAAGGAAGAATGCCCGTCGGTCGAAAGTGTTGGAGTTGAGTCCATCAGTGACGGTCCTCCTCCCACCGCCAAGTACAAGGGGTTGGAAATGGTTGACACCATCTTCCGCGGCGCCACTCCCGAGCATATGCGCAACGTGAACGCCGACCTCATGGACGGTCACTTCTTTACCGACCTGGATGACCTGCATCGCCGCGATGTCACCGTGATCGGTAGCGACGTTGTAACCCGCTTCTTCGAGGGTGAGGACCCCATCGGCAAAGACATTGAGGTGGATGGGCATTCGTTCGAAGTGGTGGGCACGCTCGCCAAGCGCAAGGCCTTCCCCGGCAATAACAGCAGCGATAACGTGATCTACATTCCTTACTTCACCTACCGCAAGCTTTACCCCAATAGCAAGGAAAACCTCATCACCGCCGTGGCATTTCCCGGAAAGGTCTCGGAGGCGCAGGATGAAATCACCGCCCTGCTGCGCCGCCTGCGAAATGACAAGCCGACCGCCCCCAACAGCTTCGGCATCGCCACAGCGGAATCCATCATCAACCAGTTTCGCAGCATCATGAGCATGGTGGTTTTGATTTGTGTTGCCGTCTCCTCCATCGGCCTGCTGGTGGGCGGCATTGGGGTAATGAATATCATGCTGGTTTCCGTCACTGAGCGCACCCGCGAAATCGGCGTGCGCAAAGCCATTGGCGCCCGCCGCAGCGACATCACCTGGCAATTCCTGCTGGAGGCGATGACCCTTACGGGTACCGGGGGCTTGATGGGAATCCTTCTGGCGTTTTTTTGCAGCTTCCTCATTCGAACCTCCAACGCACTCCCCTCCAGCGTCCCCATGTGGGCCGTCGCCTTGGGATTCACCGCTTCGGTCAGCATCGGCTTGTTTTTCGGCCTGTGGCCGGCCATGAAAGCCTCCCGCCTCGACCCCATTGTTGCTCTGCGGCACGAATAAATCTGAAATTTCAAATTTAAGATTTAAGGGGCCGCTGAGGGGATAGTGTCGCAGTTTGAATTCTGTAGCGGCGGTCTATTGACCGCCGTAGGGGCTTGTCCGTCGGCTGACGGACAAGCCCCTACAATTCGATGCGCATAGAGCGCCGCTACAACCAATCGCCCCCATCTACGTTGTGCAATCAGATAAAAATGAGAAAGCTTGCGTAACCCAATCCCGTTCCGATAATCGCCCCTGCCACCACATCGCTGAGAAAATGCATTCCCAACACAATGCGTGACGTCGCCACGCTCAGCGCGCAAAAAAGCAGCATTCCCAGCAGATGAGGATGGAAGCTGCCCATGGCCATCGTGAAGGCAAAAGCCGTAATGGTGTGGCCCGAGGGGAACGAGAATTGGTCCGGGGGCAGCAGTGTAGCCCAGCAATGCGGCTCAATCTCATTCGGCCGCTTCCGCCCCGTCAAATTCTTCAAAATGAGAAACAGAATGGCGCCCGCTCCGCAGGCCGCCCACGCCGCAACAACGGCTCTGTAGCGATTCTCGCCGCCGAACACGACCACCAGCGCGCTGATGGCATACCACAGCCAGCCATCACCGCCGCGCGTGGCCAGAATCATCCAAAACCGGAACCAGCCCGGCGGCCGCCAGCGATGCACTCGCCGCATCAGGCGATGATCGCGCGTCGAAATGTATTCCAGCATGTGGCCGGGCAGCGTCATGCGCTCGCCTCCTCGGGGGCGGAGCCGATTCCACTTGCCGACGGCCGATCTTCCAGGCTGCGTTCCCAGCGGTTTCCCCAGCGCCGCGCGAAGAGGTCCTCGAAGAGGTAATTGAGCATGGTCGCCACCGGAACGGCCAGCACCAGCGGGGCAAGCAGCGTGGCCAAAGGCTTCTCCTCCATCAGCGCCGCGCCGATCTGCAACACGTCACGCGTCAATCGCCAGAAATTTCCCGAATCCCCTTCCACCTGCCCCTGTCCGCGGCGCAACCCGTCCAGAAATTCCGCCTTGCTGCGCGCGCCCGGCACCCGCGTGCTGGCGCTGCCCAGGGAGAGCAGCGTGTGCGAGTCGCTTCCGCCCAAGCATACCCTTCCCGAGCGCTTCGCCATGCGCTCCGCCAGGCGATTGGCGCGCTCCGGAATGTGCCCGTTGCGAACTTCCACGGCCGGAAACGCCCCGTCCAGCCACATCAGGTCGTCGTGCGAGCGCCGCCCGGTGAGCGCCGAGAAGGCATGATTCACGCTGTAGAACAGTTGCTGTTCGTCCAGGTAGGCTACCAGGCGCGGAAGGTCGTTGCGTCGCCGCTGGATCTCCACATGCTGCCGCTCCGTCAGGTCGTATACCCCCACGTGCAGCTCATTGCCGCTCGGCGTGCGGCAGGTCACTTCCTCGCTGATGAAAAAATCGGGGTGGTGGCGAAGCGCTTCGGCGGCGTCAATGGAATCGTGATCGGATACGGTGACCAAGCCCATCCCCCCGCACCGCAGCTTCCGGTAGACCGCCTCCGGCCGGCTGTAGCACTCGCGGCAAATCGTCCTGAACAGCGGCAGAGTGCACATCCCGGAGTGGATCGTATGGACGTGCATATCACATCGCACGTCTAAGGTTAGAAAGCCCATGTTACAGGAATGTATAATGAACTTGAATTGTTTATGAAGCATGAATATTATCTATTTACAGCATAGT
>JASHTO010000246.1 GCA_030040515.1 Terriglobia bacterium | reverse complement strand
CGGAGGTTGACCGCAAATCGCTGCATGTGCGTTACGCCGATGAGGCATATCACATCGGGCCGGCGCCTTCGGCGGAGAGCTACCTGCGCATCGACCGCATTCTTGACGCCGCGCGCCGCAGCGGAGCGGAAGCGATTCACCCCGGATATGGATTCCTGGCGGAAGACGCCGACTTCGCGCGCGCCTGCGAAGATGCCGGAATCATTTTCATCGGCCCTCCGGTGGGCGCCATGGAATTGATGGGCTCCAAAACCGCTTCCCGCCACGCGGCCATTCAGGCGGGACTGCCGGTGGTTCCAGGTACGGATCGCAACCTTGAGAATCTTGAAGAAGTACGCCGCGTCGCGGGCGAAATCGGATATCCCGTAATGCTCAAAGCCTCGGCGGGCGGAGGCGGCAAAGGAATGCGCAGGGTGGGGCAGGAAACCGAGATGGAATCGGCCTGGCGCACGGCCCGCTCCGAGGCGCAGAATGCCTTCGGCGATTCGGCGGTGTATCTCGAGAAGTGCATCGAATGCCCGCGCCACGTGGAAATCCAGCTTCTGGGCGACCGCCACGGCAACCTGATTTACCTCGGCGAGCGCGAGTGCTCGTTGCAGCGCCGTCACCAGAAAGTGGTGGAGGAATGCCCTTCGCCGGTTGTGAACGAGGATCTGCGCCGGCGCATGGGCGAAACCGCCGTGCGCATCGGCAAGCTGGCGGGATATTGGAACGCCGGAACCGTTGAGTTCCTGCTCGATGCGGATGGGAATTTCTATTTTCTCGAGATGAATACCCGCTTGCAGGTGGAGCATCCGGTTACCGAGCTCGTGACCGGCATCGACATGGTGAAGGAGCAGATTCGCATTGCCGCGGGAGATGTTCTGTCGCTGCGGCAGGAAGAAGTGCGGATGCGCGGGGCCGCCGTCGAATGCCGCATCTATGCGGAAGACCCGGCCAATAACTTTTTCCCTTCGCCCGGCCTGATCGCGCGCTTGCAGCCGCCGTCGGGGCCGGGAATCCGCCGCGACAGCGGAGTGTACGAAGGCTGGCGAGTGCCGCTCGAATACGATCCGCTGCTCTCGAAGCTCGCGGTGTGGGCGGAGGACCGCGGCCAGGCGATCGCGCGAATGCGCCGGGCGCTCGGTGAATACGAAATCCAGGGTATTCGCACGAACATTCCCTTTTTCCGGCGCGTGCTGGAGCATCCCGATTTTGTGGCGGGACGGCTGGACACCGGGTTCATCGACCGCGTGCTGGCTTCCGGGTTGATGGAAGAAGAGCCGCCGCTGGAAGAAGAGGAACAGGTGGCGTCGCTGGCGGCCTTGCTGCACATGGAACAAAACTTCGTCGGGACACCTGTTCACGCTGCCTCGAACCACAAATGGAAACAAGCGGGCCGCCAAGCCCTTCTTCACCAGCGCCCCTCGCGGGCGGGATGGAGAGCCAGATGATGTTGCACGCCAGGCTGCATCACGGGTCGAGAACCGTGGACCACGACGTTGAATTGCAGGCGGCCGAAAATGCCAATGGAATGCGGCAATTTCGCATCGGCAACCGGAGGCTCGAAGCGCACTGTGAGGTGATCGCTCCGGGCGAATACTTATTCTTGATCGAAGGCCGCTCCTTTGGCGCTTCTGTCTCGAAGCGTGCGGGCGACCCGCCCGGCCCGGCAGGACCTTGCCTCGTCAACGTTGGCCGGCGTGAATATCGGGTGGAATTACGCGATCCGCGACAGTGGCGGCGCAGGGGTTCATCACTCGAAGCAGAGGGCCCGCAGGAAATTATCGCGCCCATGCCGGGAAAAATCGTGAAGGTCCTGGTGATGGAGGGCCAGGAGGTGAAGCGCAATCAGGGTCTGCTGGTGATCGAAGCCATGAAAATGCAGAACGAATTGCGGGCGCCGCGTTCTGGTCGGGTCGGACGCGTTTACATGGCGGAAGGCCGCGGAGTGAAAAGCGGCGCTCGACTGGTGCTGCTGGTGTGAGGAACAGGATTCAGGATCAAGGATTAAGGAAAAAACCTTAGACAGCGTGGAATTGGTGCACATCACCAAAGCTGCTTAATCCTGAATCCTTGATCCTGAATCCTGTTCCTAAACTATCCAGCCGGATTCGGAACGCCGCCGGCCTTCACCACCCCTTCCGCGAGGTGGTTGACCACTTTGGAGCGGTTGCGCAGCATTTCGATGTAAGCGGCTTTGAGAAGCTGCTCCTTCTCGTTGCGCAGCGTCTGGCGGATGGCGCTCTGGACGCGCAGGTCGGAAAGGGTATGCTGCCCGGCTTCCTCGACTCCGAGAAGCTTGAAGATGTGGAAGCCGATGTTGGAGCGGATGATGTTGGATATTTGTCCGACCTTCAGCGAATTGACCACCTGCTTGAGGGCGGGGTTGAGCCCTGAGGCGGGGATGAAGCCCATGTCGCCGCCGCCGGCCGCGGTGCTGGGATCTTCGGAGTACTCTTGCGCCACGGTGGCGAAATCCTCGCCGCGCATCAGACCTTCGTAGAGTGCCTGGATTTTATGTTCGGCGGCAGCAGGAGTTTTGGCATCGTCGTTTTTCAAGTTGCGCACCTCGGCGTCCTGCCGCGGCGTAACTTGAATCTGGGCGATATGATAAGTGGTTTCGGCGACATTGAAGTTCGACTTGTTTTTTTCGTAGTACGAGGCAATTTCAACGTCTGAAACATTTATATGTGAAATAATATCTTTGTTGATCAGTTTGGTCAGGATGATATTTTCACGAACTTCTTTGCGCAAGCCGTCGTTGTCCAACCCCTGCTCCTGAAGCTTCTTCTGAAACTCCTCGGGAGAGTAAGGGCTCTTGAGTTCACCCACTTTGGCGTCAATCTCGGCTTCGGAAGCGGTGATGCGGGAGTGGGAGGCGTGAATGACCAGGATTTGATTGTTGATCAGTTGGTCCAGGATGTTGAGCTTGAAACTTAGCGCCTCCTCGGGGGTGTCGGCATCGGTGCTCTGCGGGCGGCTGCGGTAGAGGCGCTCCACCTGCTCGCGGTAGATGGGCTGGTCATCCACTTCCGCCCAGACTTCCTGTCCGTTCGCAGTTTTGCGGTTTCCGCACGCCGGCGACACGAAGAGGCCCGCCAGCAGCCCCAGCGCGGTCGCGGTCATGTATCTCTGAAAGCGTGTGAGTTTGTTCATTTTGTCATTGTACTCCGGCGACCCTTCGACGTGGGCAAAATCGCGGAGGTCTGGTAGAATAGAAGTTCTGAATAACATAGGATTCGCCTTGAGATGAGGAGTGGTTATGGCTCGCACCTGCGACCTTTGCGGAAAAGGTCCCCAATATGGAAATCATATCAGCCACGCCCATAACGTGACGAAGCGCCGTTGGAATCCCAACCTGCGGCGGGTTCATGCGATGGTGGATGGTGTGCGGAAGAGAATCTACGCCTGCGCGTCTTGCCTTCGTTCGGGGAAGGTCATCAAAGTCAGCTAAG
>JASHTO010000245.1 GCA_030040515.1 Terriglobia bacterium | reverse complement strand
AAGCGTGGATGAGTTGCAGCACGGGCGCCACAATTAAGCGCGTCACAACGCCGGTCAGGAAAACCAGGATTCCGGCCAGCAGCGCGGCCAGCGTCACACCCACCACCAGCATGCGCTTGATTACTTTCTCCGCGCTTACCATTTCGCCGAGGTTCTCGCCCTCGTCTTCGCTCCGCAGTTTAAGTACATGTGTGCGGATATCAGCAAGCCGCGTCTGGCCGTCGGATAATGCCTTATCTTTATTGAAATCTGTGTCCGAGCGTATCTTGTCCAAAGTAGGCAGCGCCCATTGACTCTGCATCAGGTCAAACTCCACTCGAATGTGGGCGACTTCTTCAGACTCCCCGGGAACGGCGGCATCAAGGTCAGTGAGGGCGAGAAGGTCCGCCTGCGAGTCTTTAATTGCCTTGTCGTATGCGGAGATGAGATCCTGCCGGCGGGTGAATACATATCCCCGGATCGCCATGGAGGCTTCCGTAGCGTGCCGCAGGAATGACTCTCCACTCACCACGCGTTCCTTGGAACGCAAAGCTGCGCGCTCGGTGTTAATAGCACTCCAGTAGGCGTAAAAGAAAAGGGCGACGGCGCAAAGTAAGACAAAGAGCGGAGGGAGGGTTACAAGGAGAATCTGATCGCGAATTTTAAGGTTGCGGATCGTAAACGCCATAGGCCTGCGTCGAGGGGCCGCACGAATCGTCTACGCGATCCTCAATTAAAAAATAGCGCGATTTTGGCGGCTCGTCAAACCAAGGAGGAAATCAATCTGGCTTGGGAAAAGCTGTGGCAGATTCATTGCGCGAATTGAGATTTTAGAAAAGTAAGTATCCCTTGCCGAGCCGGGGGCTTCAAAATGCTTGGCCTCTCAAAGGGGCCCGCAAGCGCCCCCCCACCCGACTTCCTTCGTCGGCCACCCTCACCCGTAGGGAGAGGGTGGCTCGCAACCGGTGTACTCATCAGCCGGGGCGAGTCGGGTGAGGGGCCTTTACGGAACACTCGTCAGCCACGGACAATGGTACTTTCGGAACTTCCAAGTTTCTGCTTCCACTCCGGTAAAGCCGGGGGATCTTCCACCGGATTAGTCTTCCCTCTTTCCATTGGAATCGTAGACTTCGACCGTCCCATACTTCTTCAAAACATCGAGGACCGGCTGCTTCTGGTCATTGCCGGGCTGTTTGGGGTCGCCGACGCACACGATTTGCAGGTGGTCAATGTCAACATACTTCCGGGCCGCGGCCTGCACTGCGTCGGCACTCATTTGGGCGACTTCCGCAGGATAATGGTCCCAATAATCCATGGGCAGTCCATACTCCTGCACTAGGATCCAGCGTGACAAGAGCTGCTGGGTCTGCTCCAAAGACAAGGCGAAGCTGGCCACAATGGAGTGGCGCGCATCGTTCAGTTCGGAATCAGGAACCTTCTCGTCGCGGATGCGCTTCAACTCATACATCAATTGCTGCATGGAGCCGTCGGTTACCGCGTTGCGGACCTCCGTGTTGGCCACCCAAGCCTCGCGATATTGGTCGTCCCCCACGCGGCTGTAGGCTCCGTAGGTATAGCCGTGGGCTTCGCGAAGGTTCAGGAACAGGCGCGCCTGCGGGCCTCCGCCGACAATTCGGTTCATCACCACGAGCGCGATGTAATCCGGATCGGTGCGGCGCGCACCATAGTCACCTGCCACGATATTGGTTTGTACAGAATCAGGGCGATCCACAAGATAGATTTTCGATGGTGCGGGAGGCGGCAGGCGATTCCAATCGGTTTTGGGAACCGGCTGGCCGTGCCAGTCGCCGAAGGTCTTACGGCCGAGTTCAATAAATTCATCCGCTTTCACGTCGCCTGAAACGGCGAGAATCGTGTTGCTGGGGACGTAGTATCGGTCGTGGAATTCCTTCAAGCGTTCGACCGTAGCGGCCTTAATGGAATCCGGCGTGGGCATGGTGACGGCGGCGGGGAAATCTCCGTAAAGCGCCTGGTGAAACCGCTCGTCCGCCAGTTCACGGGGCTCCGAGCGCTCCTGCTCGAGGTCGGCAAGCTGCCGGGCCTTGTATTTCTCCAATTCGTCGGCCGGGAATGTGGGATTCAATACCACGTCAGCGATCAGGTCCATGATTTGGGCGGTACTGTTCGAGAGGCCCGAGGCATTCACCGTCGAGACCGTGGACCCAAAATTCGAGTCGCAATTCAGCGTTGCCCCCAGACGGTCGACGTCCGCCGCCAACTGCGCGCTGGTGCGGTGGGTGGTGCCTTCGCGAAGCATGTCTGCCGTGAACCCGGCGAGACCCGGTAAATCCTTTGGGTCAGACATATCTCCAGTCCCGATTTGAAGGACGATGTTGACGGTCGGCAGTTTGTGCTGCTCGAGCACCAGCACGGTGAGCCCGTTAGAAAGCCTGGTGACCGCCGGCCGAGGCAGCGTAACCTTGAGAACCTCATTGTTCACCGGGGCGCGATTGAGGCGGACCACCTTAGAAAGCTCCGTGTCGTGCTGTTGTTGCGCCAATGCGGGCAGGCCCGCCAACATCACGGCCGCAATCGACGCACGTGTGAAGAAGGTGATGCGGTAATTTTCCCTCATGGCTATTTCCCCTCCTTGTGAGCCTGGCCGGCTTTGCGCTGGGTCGCCGCGGGCAGGTCCATGACGACTGCGAGCTCCTCAGGTACCAGATATTTCTGCGCCACTTCCTTCACCTGATCGGCTGTCACAGCATCGAATTTGTCCACCACTGTGTTGATTAAATCGGGATCATTGAAAAAGACCGCGTATTGCCCGATCAGGATGGCGGTGTAAAGATCCGATTGCCGCGTTTGAATCTGGCTACGCAGGAACTGGACGCGGGCCTTCTCAAGTTCCTCGGTGGTAATCCCGTCCTTTTGAACGGCGACAACCTCATCCCGAATTGCCGCCTCGCAGTCCTCCGGCTTCACCCCCGGGCGCAGGAACGCGTAGAAATAAAGCATGCTTGGCCCGCGCCGGTCATCGGCCTGGACAAAAACTTGCGTGGCATATTGCTTGTCCTTGACAAGATGTTGATACAGGCGAGAGCTTTGACCCTGGCCAAGAACATTGGCCAGGACGTGAAAGGCTCGGTTATCTGGGGTGTTGCCGGGCGGAATGTGATACCCCATCAAGACCATGGGCGTGCGAGCCAGTGGGTCGTGAATGGTCTCCCGCCTTTCACCGTAATGGGGGGGCTCAATCATGTCAACAGGCGGGGGCGGGGGCTGGCGAGGAATGTCGCCAAAATATTTCTTCACCTTCTCGATGGTCTCGGCTGGATCGAGATCACCCACCAGCGTCAGCACGGCGTTATTCGGCGCGTAGTAAATGCGGAAAAACTCCTTCACGTCGTCCACAGAGGCGGCGTTCAAGTCCGACATTTCGCCGATCGTAGAATGCTTGTATGCGAAGTTGTCGTAAGCGAGATTGTCGATATCAAGAAAGGCGTGGCCGTAAGGCTGGTTGTCCTCTCCCAAGCGGCGCTCTTCCTGCACCGCGTTGCGTTGATTATCCAAATTGGACTGATTGACATTAAGCGAGCGCATTCGATCGCTCTCCAGAAATAATCCCAAATCCAACTGGTTCTTCGGCAGCTCTTCAAAGTAATTGGTGCGATCCTCGGTGGTGGTGCCGTTCATGTTGCCACCGTTGTTGAAGATCAGAATGAAGTGCTCGCCCTTGCCAACGTTCTTTGAACCTTCGAACATCATGTGCTCGAAGAGGTGGGCGAACCCCGTGCGGCCCGGCCGCTCATTTCGCGATCCAACGTTGTAGGTAACGGCGATGCCGTAAACGGGCGCAGTCCGGTCGGCAGCTATGATGACCCGCAGCCCATTGGCGAGTTTCTGATCGGTAAAATCCACGCGCGGCAATTTGGGTTCCTCTGCCCGCACCATCTGCGCCGCTATCAGCAATCCGCCAAGCAACATCCCACATCTGTGCCAGTTTGTCATGTGGAGCACCTCACCTTCGATTTTCTTTTGAGGAAAAATTCTATTTCCAATGATTTCCCCGCACTAGGGCCAGAAGATAGCCAAATCTTCACGTTTTACTCCCCGATGCTCGCCGCGTCAAATCCCTCCTCCAATGCCGCTATCTTTCCGAGCCACACCTTGTATTGAGCAAGAGAAAATGGCGGCATGCCTTGCAAATAATGGTTTGCGTAACTTTTTCCATTCGCAGTCCAGGTGATCAGAAAGAGCCGCTTGCCGGAATGAAAGACGGGGATTTGCCCGAGCTCCAGGTTTTCGTTGGCCTTCACAGAATAGTCACCTTCCAGAAGAGTTTCTCCGGAATCCGCATCCCAAACGCGATAATGGCCGGAAGCGTCTTCGCGTGAATCATCTCCGACCACCACGCGGCAGTGCCAGTCCTTCGGCTCATCGACCATGACGACAACCGGCTCCTGCACGCGTCGGAGGTAATAATAAGCGAGCTTTTTGTTGAAATAGTAATCCACGATGGCGTCGGAAATTTGCGGCCAGCCATCCATGACGTTCCACCACACCAAGCCGTTCGCAAACCAAGATTTTATTTTCTCCCCTAACTCATTGATTCCACGTATACGATTGCGAACTAGTTCGCGAACTCGGCCCACCTGTCGCCACGCTCCTCCGCCGACCCGCACCCCCTCAGCTAGGTTTTCTAATCACATCCAGCCCTATCTAGCCTCGCCCAACGCCACCATCTCCCCACGGCCACACTGATTCCCGGAACTGTTAAGCTCAGCCTGCCACCCCGGCAAAGCCGGGGGATCTCCCAGCGGATTAATTAGTGGTTCCCGTTCATCTCGCGGCGAATGCGCGCCGGATCGTCAAGCGGCTCCGAGGGCGGAAGCGCCTTTCCGCTGCGCTCGAAATCGAGCGGGTCGCGGGCCTTCGCGGGATCGAAAATGCGCATGTCGGATGGCAGCGCCTCGTATGGTGAATCATCGGGAACGTCGGTAAAGCAATCTGCAAGATCCGTGGCGGCGGCATCATACTCGTTCAGGGGTGGAAGGCCAAGAATGTGCTCGGCCGTCTTCAAAATGCTGAGCATGCTGGTGTGAACATGCGAAACCCCTCGCCGCGAAAAGGGGCTGATGGTCAGCAGCAGGCTACGGTGAGCGTCCACGTGGTCGTGCCCATTCTGCGCATCGTCTTCGGTAATGAAGACGGCCGTTTCTGGCCAGAACCTGCTATGCGAAAGGAGGTCAATAATTTTACCGAGCGCCAAATCGTTGTCGGCCATGTAGGAGGCGTGATAGGCATATCCATCCTGGGGACGGGGCCTGGCTGTGTGATCATTGGGCAGCCAGATGTAAATGAACTGCGGAAACGGATTCCTGCCGCTCGCGTACATTTCCTCGAATTCCGCCTTAAACTGCTCGAACCTATACTGGTCAGGAATGGATGTATTGAACATCGGATAGATGCGCGAGGTATTGGCAAAAAGCGGGCCGGGTATGGGGGCATTAATGCCCAAGCGCAGACCCGTGGGTTTGAAGCCTTCGTCCTCGTCGCCTTCCAGGCCTTCGCCGTAATTTCGGAAGCTGATGCGATGACGTGCCAGATGGTCCCAAAGGGAGCCGGCCTCAAGATAATCTTCCGGCCGCAGGGAGGAATCTCCGCCCATGCTCATGCGGCCGGGCGCATCATCATCGTAATAAAATTCTGCGCGTCCGCCATATTCGGGGGGCCAGAGCGTTTCGAGCCATTCATTGGGATAGCTATCCACCAGCCAGTGATGACCGTCCACGGAAACGTCTGAATCCACATAAAAGTTGTCGCTCAAGCCGAAGCGCTCGGCAAGCGCATGATGATTGGGCGTGACACGGACATTCTCCAGCGTCGGCTCGCCGTCGTCGCGAACTTCCGCGTCCAATCCCCAGCGCGCCAGCGCCGAGTCTCCATTCACCGGCTGGCCTCCCACATTCGCAATATCACCAAAGACCTCATCGAACGTTCGATTTTCCTTGACGATAAGCACCACATGGCGAATCCGCGAGCTGGCGCCGCCACCCAAGGGGATGGGGAAATCAGCGGCCCTCGGCTGCATCGCCGTGGAGGGGAAAAAGCCATTATTGCGCATAACCTTGTCGGTAAGGTCCGCGAGATCATCGTCCGAAGGGACGGGGACGATGGATACCGTCCCCTTCATGATGTCGCCGATGTAGTCCCCTTCGGGGCCGCGTTTAAAATTGGGACCGCCGTTGGGCCCGGCGCCGAAACCCTTGGAATTTTCAACATAGAGTGTGTGGCCATCATTACTCAAGGCCACTCGCGACGGAAACCATCCCGTCGGAATGTAACCTCGCACCACTCTGTTCTCAGTGTCGAAAACCGCGACCGCGTTGATTCCGGCGCATGCGATGTATAAGCGCTTTTCATCCGGGCTGAGCGCCAGGCCGAACGGCAAAACACCGCGCAGACCGCCCACGGCAGGAGCGGGCTCCAGCCGCGTGGTAACGACTAAACCGTTTTTCTTTGCATCCAAAATGCTGATGCTGTCCTGGGCGGAATTGGAGATGTAGACGCGATTTCGTCCAACAGTCACTGCGCCGGGGCTCGACCCGCCCACCGACTGGCTTCCAATCGCCAGGCCGGTACGAACGCGGGCCACAATCGAAGGCGGTCCGGCCGCGGCGTCATAAACAAAAACGGAATTGGATTCCGGCACATTGGGATCGCCCAAGCCGGGCACTTTTTTCCCCTCGATCTCCGTTCCATCCTTCGCTTCCTGCGATCCCGTAGCGAAAGGAGGGAAATCCAGCCCGGTCCCCCCTTCGTGTCTCGGATCGAAACCCGGCACAACGGAATATTGGTAGGTGCCAACGTTGGAAACATAGACCCGCTTACCGTTCGGACTCACCGCGACCGCAAACGGCAGCCTGCCCGTCCCGACCCGACATAGAATTTTCCATTTGCGCGTGTCGATGCCCACCAATTCAAAGTGCGCGAGATCGAGGGCATAAAGCAGTTTGCCATTCGGCGCGAGCGCCAGGGCTCCCGTGAAACTGTGATGGTACTTCCTCCCATGGAAATCACCATCGAAGGCAATGGACTTCGATTTCCGGAGGGTATGCAGGTCATAGACGTCAATTTTTCCTGTGTCCCCTTCAGAAACGAAAACCGTCCGATTGTCGCGAGCAATGGCAAGCCCCATGTAAATGCTGGAAGGCTCCACTTCGGAGTGCTTGGGCGGGTAACCACGGGGGATTTGCTCCAATTGCGGCGTGGGGGAGCCAAGCGCGCTGATGATGGAAAGCGAGAAGGGCCATGTGCCCGTATTGGCCGTCACCAAAGTGTTCCCATCGGGGCTCAGAGCCAAACCGTAAGGGTGCGGCTCCACTGTCACCTGCACACCCAGCGGCGTAATCACCCGGCCGTTGGGCAATATGGTCTCACCTGAACGATCAATTTGAGTTGGCCTGGCGCCCGCAGGGGCTGCAAGTAGGGCGGGCCCAGCTTCTCCCCCAGCCTTGATGAGCGAAGGTGGTTTGATGGCGAGAAATATACCAACGACGACCAGGACGATCAAAAGGCAAACTCGCCGCATTCGGATTCTCCCCGGGCCATAGATGCTGGCACAAAATCTTGCTGGAGGCGAGTCTTTTGGCACAAGCCTTCGTTTCGCTAGTTAGTTTCCCCCGGCAGCGGCAGGCTTTGGAATGCCTAGCCCCTCTAAGGGGCCTGGAAACAGACCCCTCACCCGACCGCCGCCGGCCACCCTCTCCCCACGGGAGAGGGTGGCTCGCAATCGGCGTACTCATCAGCCGGGGCGAGGCAGGTGAGGGGTCTCTTTGGGGTGCTCGGTAGGCCCGGAGATTGTACTTCATTGCCAGGGTTTTACTGCCATGCCGGCGAGGCCGGGAAATCTCCAAATGGATTAAGGGTGTGCCGGCTCGTTCTCGCCCGCACCTGATATCGGGGACTCCCGCGCGTTAGAAAGTTTGTTGAAAAGATCAAGTTCGCGCTGGCGGTCGGCAGGCCGATTCAGCTTCTGGTAGACCTCCGCCAGGAAGTAATGGGGCAGGCCATTCGCGGGGCCCAGGCGAGCAGCGAGTTCCAACTCATCCAGGGCCTTTTGGAAATCGTTCTGCCCCAGGTAGCACCGCCCAAGGAGTATGTGAGTTTCCACGTCTTTGGGTTGACCGGCAGCAGCTTTCTTCAAGTAAGGAAGTGCTTTGCCAAATTGCTTCTCGCGAACCGCCAATTCCCCCAGAGACTCGTTGGTCGCTGGATTGTCCGGCGACTCTTGAAGGGCTGCCAGGAATTCCTTTTCCGCGTCATCGTACTGGTGCAACATGCGGTAACAAACTCCCAAGGGGTAGTGGACACCCTGGGCATCAGGCTGCTTTTGCAATGCCGCCTTATACTCGTTGGCGGCTGCTTCATAATGTTGTTCGTCGCCGTAAAGTTGGCCGAGAAAGGCATGACTTTGAAACGAGTCTGGGTCGATTTTCCTGACCTTCTCTATCGCGCGAAGAGAAGCAGCCATATGCAAGCGCGCCAGTTCATAAAACACTTCAGCTTTGTTGGGATTCCTGGCGGCTGATTTGTTTAACTCGTCGATCGCCTCATCCGTGTGCCCCTCCGCCTCGAGCGCCAGGGCAAGATAGTATTCGGTGGCGGGATGCGGATCGGGCGTCTTTAATTCCTCGCGGAAACTCGTCAAGGCATTATCCCAATCACGCAGGCCGTAATAGGAAAGTCCCAGGAAGAAGTTTACCTGCGGATACTCCGGGTGGCCGCGCAGGACGTGCTTGAAATGTTCGATGGAGTCTTGGAACTTGAGCTCGGTCTGCTCGACCACGCCTAGGTTCTTCAGCGCCTCCGGGTTGCCAGGGTCGGAGGCCAAAATCTGGTGGTAATCACTTTCGGCGGCGGCGAAATTTCCAGCGCCCTCATCAACTTGACCTTTTTTGAAAAGTTCGGAAGTTCCCTGCTCAGGCGCCTGGGCTGCACCCTCGGCGCGTGGATGTGTTGTCAGCGCGAGGAAGATCGACGCTGACAAAAAGCTGACCCGCGCGAGCTTGGACCATTTTGGATGAATTTTCATTCCAGGTCCTTTCGTTCACAGCAACTAAGTCGTGGCAAGGCCTTCCAGGCTGTGTCAGCGTCACGGGCAGGATGCCCGTGCCACGAAATTCGCGCATCACGTGGGGAAGGCGCAGCCGCAGCGGGCTCACTGACAATTCTAAAGAGGAATTCTACTGCGGATTCGGCGGATCCGGTGTCTCCGGCGATTGAGTTTTTCCTGCCGCGCGATCCGTGCCTGCGAACATCGCATCCGGAGGCAACCGGCGCTCGATTTCTGCCTTCTTCATCTCTTCAAACTTTCCCATCTCGGTGCGCGAATCCTCCACGTCACCCAGGCGTCGATAGGTCATGGAGAGCAGGTAATGGGGGGTGGGCTCTTCGGGATTCATCTGCACGACCTTCTTCAAATAATAGAGCGCGTGGTCGTTGTCATGGGTTTCCATATAAAGTCTGCCCAAATCTTGGTATGCCTCACCCAGGCTTGGTCTTTGCTGGATAGCTTTTAACAAGTAGGGCAGAGCCTTGTCATACTGGTGCTCCTCCAAATAGCTGTTTCCCAACTTCCAGGTCGATAGGTAGTCTTCCGGGGAAATCGTCAGTTCCGCTTCAAATTGCTCCCGCGCCTCTGCCCAGTGCCCCTGAAGCCATAGCACATTTCCCAGCGCGTAATGAAGACCGGGGGCATGGGGGTTTTCCTTAATCGCCTTCTGGAATTCGACCGTGGCCGCCGGGTACTCTTCGCGTTCTTCAAAAGATTGCCCCATCACTTGATCGTAGCGATAAGAGTTGGGGGCGACGTGCGCCATCTTGCCATAAGTCTTGAACATGAGGCTGTAGTAAAGGGTTCCCAGGCTGTAGAGCACTTCAGGGTCATCGGGAAACACCTGTTCGGCATGCTGGAGAGTTTGCACCGCCTCTTCGTCCTTCCCGATCTCGCTGTAGCTCTCCGCCAGATTGATGTAGGCGAGGCGGAGGTGGGGATTGATCGCGATGGCTTTCTTCAGTGGGGCAATGGAAGCCGCAAACTTGCTGTTATGGATATAGGCCATGCCCAGATACAGGTTGCCGCCTTCCAAGGCGGGTTTTCGCCTCAGGGCTTG
>JASHTO010000244.1 GCA_030040515.1 Terriglobia bacterium | reverse complement strand
ACGGGGACTGAGCGGACAATTCCCTCCCACAGCAAAGTCGCTTGGAGCAGTGCCGCCGCCAACGGTAATGCTCCTAATGCTCAAAGGCTCAGATTGCAAATTCTTAAGCGTAACGGTCAGGGGGGCGCTCGATTGACCGATGACTTGATTGTCGAATGATAACGCCGAAGGTTCCCGCGAGGTTTGGCCGAAGCCCGCACCCATGGAGGCAAGAAAGGCGATGATAAGGGAGACGGCCGTCGGGAAGACGTTCCTCCTTTTCGGAATCAAGTTTTCCCTCGAGGAAAAATTAGAATGGACAGAACGGGTGTGTGAAACCATGGTGATACCCCCTGAGGGTTCGGCGTGGTTGAATGGTTACGCGTGCTCGCAAAACCCGTCGTGCCGTCGAAGCACAACAGATCGGCGTCAAAAAAATCCGGGTCGGACACCCTGTGTTTATTCGATCTGAATCAGTGACTACGTGCTGGTAACCCTGCAGAGGCGGCGAAAAACGTCCCGCGAGGGTCAGCGGAATCCTACTGATTGGTCTTGGGGATGTCAAGAGTTTAGAGGGCTCATCAGCGACTCGGTATTAACTTAAAGGGAATCGAATAATAACTATGCGCAGAGAGAAACGCCGCAGGCCTCGGCTGGACATCGATGTGCCCCGGGGATATTCTGTGACCTGGCAAGAAGTAGATGTACCGCTCCGAGTCTGCACGAATCTGGTGAAAAGCATGTCCACAATTTCAAGCGGTCTACGCTTAGCAACCCGCATGAGCCGGCTGGGAACGGAAAGCGCATTTGAAGTGCTGGTACGCGCACGGGCTCTGGAAGCACAGGGCAAAGAGATCATTCATTTGGAAATCGGCGAGCCGGATTTCGCCACACCAGCCAACATCGTCGATGCGGGGACGCAAGCCCTGCGCGGAGGCTGGACGCATTACGGCCCGTCCGCGGGCCTGCCCCAGTTGCGCGAGGCCGTGGCCGCGGACGTTGCCCAGCACCTGGGAATTCGCGTCGAGCCTTCGGAAGTGGTGGTGACGCCCGGCGGCAAACCGGTTATGTTCTTCGCCATTTTGGCACTCGTTGAAGAAGGCGACGAAGTTCTCTACCCGAATCCCGGCTTTCCCATCTACGAGTCCATGATTCGCTTCGTCGGCGGCAAGGAAATCCCCTACGGCCTGAGCGAGGACCATGACTTCGATGTGAACGTGGACGAAATTCTGGAAAAGCTCACCGAGCGCACGCGCCTGGTGATCGTGAACAGCCCCCATAACCCCACCGGCGGAGTGATGGGCCGCGCGGCGATCGCTCGTCTCGCCAAAGAACTTGCCGACCGTGATCTGCTTGTCCTGTCCGACGAAATCTACGACCGGCTGATCTACGAAGGCGAGCATTCCAGCATCGCCCAGTTCCCGGAAATGCGCGAGAAGACCATCATCCTGAACGGATTCTCCAAAACCTACGCCATGACCGGCTGGCGAATGGGTTACGGCGTGATGCGCACCGATTTGGCCAAACAAGTTACGCTGCTCATGACCAACTCCGTTTCGTGCACGGCCAGCTTCACGCAGATTGCCGGCGTCGAAGCGCTGCGCGGCTCGCAGGAATCCGTAAATTCCATGCGCGAAGAGTTTCGCCGCCGCCGCGAGGTGATCGTCGAGGGATTGAATCGCATTCCCGGCTTCAGTTGCCGCCAGCCGCACGGAGCTTTCTACGCGTTTCCCAACATCCGCAAGACCGGAAAGTCCTCGCGAGCCCTCGCCGACGCCCTGCTGAACGAAGCCGGAGTCGCCTGCCTCTGGGGAACCGCCTTCGGAGCCTGGGGCGAAGGCTACCTGCGATTCTCATTCGCCAATTCAGTGGAGAATATTCAAAAGGCGGTGGAAAGAATTGCTGACTGGGCAAAGAAATACTTGTGACGCCTTGGGTCATTTTGATTACTGGAGATTCTCAGGTCGAAGCCTCGGCAGTCATTTGAGCATGGTAAGCTTCAGGAATGCAATTTGAATGGGATGTTGAAAAGGCGCAAAGCAATTTCAGGAAGCATGGAATATCGTTCGATGATGCCAGCACGGTCTTTGGAGATCCCTTGGCGGTCACGATTGACGATCCCGACCATTCCCGCGATGAGCAAAGATTTTTGACAACGGGCATGTCACAACAGCAGAAATTGACAATCGTCGCGCATACTGACCGCGATGGCCGAATCAGAATCATCAGCGCGAGAGACGTTACCCCGACAGAGAGGTATCAATATGAGTCACAAGAATGAACAATCCCCGGAAGACGAAATGAGGCCGGAGTATGACCTTCGTGGAGGTGTTCGAGGAAAATACTACGAGCAGTACAAGCGGGGGACGAACGTCGTCCTGCTTGATTCAGACGTGGCTGAAGTATTCCACGATTCCGAGTCCGTCAATCAAGCCCTTCGGGTATTGATAAAGGCGGCGGAGCAGGTCGAGGCCGGCCAAAGCCACAAGGTCAGCGAAACTAAGATGACATCCGAAGCCGACCGGGGCTGAGCATGCTTCCCTGGCACCTCATCCTAATCGTCACATAATGGCCAGAATCGCCTTATCGTGTGTCCTAAAAGTGGTGTCTGAATTTCATCCGTCGCGCTCGTAGGGGCGAGGCGCCGCCTCGCCCCTACCGTTCAAATTAAGACACGACCCGTCCGAAGGCTGGCTTGACATAAACGCCATTTGGCGCTACACTTGACGACATTATGGCAACCGAACTCCAGGCAGTGATTTCGGAATTAGGGGGCAAGCGCGTCCTGAGGCGAAAGCTCACGGGCGAGGGGGACCTGCGCGAGGCGATTCGCGAGGGCTTTCCTCCTGCCGTCGTCGGAAACGTAATGCGGGCCTCCGGGCTGACGCTGAAGGAAGTGGCCGGCGCGCTCGACCTCTCGACGCGCAGTTTAC
>JASHTO010000023.1 GCA_030040515.1 Terriglobia bacterium | reverse complement strand
GTGGAGCAGAGCCCTCCGCCTCCGGAGAAATACGTGTGCGGGCCGCGATAAGGATAGTCTGCCGTATAGGGTAAACCACCCTCCTCGAGAACCTCATTGTCGAGAATCGGACGCAGCCCCGCTTTCTCATCATAAGCATAGGCCGTTGCGAGCCGCGAGACTTTGTCCGCCGGAGGGAAGAAGTAGGTATCTTTCATACCCAGAGGTTGAAAGAGACGCTTTTCAAGAAATTGATCGAAGGGCATCCCGGAAACCACTTCCACCAGCCGGCCCAGCACATCGTCTGAAAGGCTGTATTCCCAGTAGTCACCCGGTTGAAACAGCAGCGGAATTCCCGCCAGCCTCTTGACCGCTTCGCCAATCGTTCCTTCCTGCTGCTTCAAGCCGCTTCCCACGCTGGCATCGCGGTAGGCCTTTCCCACGCGGGGATTCCATGGGTAGGTCAGCCCCGCCGTATGCGTGAGGAGTTGAAAGATGGTGATGGGGTACTTGGCATCCACCAGCTTGCCTGGGGGCGAAGTCTTGTCTGGCGGCCACGGCGGTTCGAGGACCTTCATGTGCTTGAATTCCGGCAGATAGTCGGAAACGGGATCGGCCAGTGTGAAGCGGCCTTCTTCGTAAAGCATCATCACGGCGACACTGGTGAGGGGCTTTGACATCGAGCAGATGCGGAAGATGGTGTCCGTGCGCATGGGCTTGTGCGCATCGCGGTCCGCCATTCCCACCGCCTGAAAGTAGGCGACCTTGCCGTGGCGTGCCACGAGTGCGACGCCGCCGGCAATGCGCCCGTCGTCAACGCTCTGCTGAATGGCACGGCCGATTCGCTCCAGCCGTTCGGACGACAAGCCAACGTCTTCGGGATTTGCAAGCCCTGCCGCCGCGCGCGATGCGCCTTGAGGAATGACATTGGTGTGAGCAGGAGTTTGCGGTTGAACAAATGCCGCGGGAAACATCAGCCACGCCAAGATCAACAAACCCTGCGCCCATCGTTTTTTCATAACTGCTCCTTAAACCTGCCGTGTAAATCCACTGCTGAGTGAAGTGTGCCTGTGGGCACCTTCTCAAGTTCGGGGGTATTTTGAGGCAAATCACTGAAATCGTAAAGCGAATTGACTCGCAGGTAATGTCCTAGCTTGAATTCTGTAGTGGCGGTCTATCGACCGCCGTAGGGGCTTGTCCGTCAGCCGGCGGACAAGCCCGTACCATGCGACGCTCTTAGAGCGCCGCTACAACCCGTTGCGGCCGGCTACGTAGTGCGGCGGTTTCTTGCTTGGCTTCCTGAAGCCATAGCTCGCCCCCAGCCCGCTGGGTTATGATGGAAATGCCCTTGCGCAAGCTGGAAGTATTTCCGGAAGACCGGTTGGAAACCCTCATGATGATCATTGACTCACACCTCGATTTATCCTGGAACGCCCTGAACTGGCGGCGTGATTTGACCAAGAGCATTGAGCAAATCCGCGCTTCGGAAGCGGGCATGACCGACCGCAAACGGGGCCATAACACCGTAGCATTCCCGGAATTACAGAAAGCCGGTGTGGCGGTGTGTCTGGCCACCGTGCTGGCGCGATGCAGCCGGCTCAATGACCCTTTGCTCGATTACCCCAGCCGGGAGATCGCCTCGGCAATGGGCATGGGCCAGGCGGAGTATTACCGCATCATGGAGTCGCAGGGGCACATGCGCATGCTGCGCGATTGGCCGGCACTGGAATCCCATGTGACGGAATGGAAGCGCACGGGGGGAAGTGGGATTCCCCTCGGATACATTCTCGCCATGGAGGGGGCAGACCCAATTCTCGAGCCGCGCCAGGTTGGGCTCTGGTGGGAGCGCGGATTGCGTGTGGTTGAGCCCGTCCACTACGGGGTTAGCTACTACGCCCACGGAACGGGCGCTCCGGGCGGCCTGACTTCCAAAGGCAGAGAGTTACTCGGAGAGATGGAAGCGGCGGGGATGATTCTGGACGTCACCCACCTGGCTGATGAAAGCTTCTGGCAAGCGCTGGAAATTTACCGCGGCCCCGTGTTGGCCAGCCATCACAACTGTCGCGCCCTTGTTCCCGGGGATCGACAGCTCACCGATGAGCAGATTCGAGCACTTGTCGAGCGCGACGCCGTAATCGGCGCCGTTTTCGACTCCTGGATGCTGCATCCCAATTATGTGGGGGGCAAGACTGATAATTCTCTGGTGAGCATCGAGCGCGTGATCGACCACATCGACCACGTGTGTCATCTGGCCGGGAGTTCGCGGCATTCGGCAATCGGAAGCGATTTGGATGGCGGGTTTGGCACGGAACAATCGCCGCGAGAGTTGAATACCATCGCGGACTTACAGATGGTTCCAGACCTGCTCAGGAAACGTGGTTATAAGGAGGCGGACATCGAGGGAATCATGCACGGGAATTGGCTGAGATTCTTCCATAGTGCCTGGACGCGGCCCGCGCACACCGCCTCTGCCTGAGTTGGTAGCGGTTCAGTTTGAATTTCGTAGGGGCAGGGCTTGTCCCTTGCCCTTCGGTCCAGCGATATCAGCAGGGCACCCGCAAGAGGCGCCCCTACGCTCAGATTTCAATCTGTACCACTGCTCCTGAGTTGAACAGATCACCGCGCGGTGGTAACATCGATGATTGGAAGTGAAGGGTTTGCTCAAATGAAAAACAACGATAATCCGAAATTCCAAGATACTGTCGGGCACATTTTGACGCGACGCGAGTGGGTGCAGCGAATGCTGGCGGGAGCCGGGGCCGGCATCGCCGCTCCAACTTTGGTTGAGGCGCACCCCGGCATCGCCAACCTTGCCGCTGCCCCAGCGGCAACGCAGTCCGACGCGACAACAGAATGGCGGCCCGTATTTTTCGATGCTCACCAAAATCAGATGGTCGTGGCGTTGGCGGAAGAGATTATTCCGGGTTCAACCGGCGTGCAAGCGAACCGCTTCCTCGACCTTGCATTGGACGCTGAAACGCAGGAAGTCCAGCAGAAATTTGTGGCCTCTCTGAACGCCATCGAAGGTGAGTCATTGCGGCGATTCGGCAGATCGTTTACGGATATTTCGACAAGCCAGCAGGACGAGGTTTTGACCGCCGCATCCACAACCCCGCCTGCCAGACCTGAGCATTCCGAGGAGGATCATCATGAAACCTCCGGGACAATGCCGGCGGTTCTGAACCTTCGCGACTACTTCGACAATTTGAAGGACTGGATCACCACGGCGTATTATTCAACGGAAGTCGGAATGAAGGAACTGGGTTGGACCGGTGAAAACTTTTTTGACAGTTTCCCCGGCTGTGAGCATTCGGGCGATCACAGATAAACCTTTCCGGGTCGCGCGCCAGGAGGCCGCAGCTAGTCCTCCGGCCCAATGAGCACGCAGAGAACCGCCGCCCATCCATGAAATCTCCCCAAACCCCGGTTGCGAAAACATCGATTCTGATCTCCCTCCTCGTAGTTTTCGGTTCGGCAGGCAACATATTTTTCAGCGTGGGAATGAAGCGGATCGGTGCGCTTCGCAGTTGGTCATTGCCCGCCCTGCATGGGGCTTTCGTCGCCATCTTCTCCAGCCTATGGATTTGGCTTGGGATTGCCAGCATGCTGCTCTTTCTCGCGTCCCT
>JASHTO010000243.1 GCA_030040515.1 Terriglobia bacterium | reverse complement strand
CGACTTCTTGCGGCTCTGCTCGTGCGTAATGTTACGTACTTGGTGCGAAGACCGGTACCGCGACATTGCAAGTGGTTTTCCAAATGGCGCGTACCTGCCTTCACAAATCTAGCACTGCTCTTACCGTCGAATCCCCTTCTGAGCGGTAGAACTGGAAGCCTAGTTTTTCACAAAGGTGCAGCATCTGATAATTCTCGGAAAGGACCTCAGCGGTGATGCCCAGAAGTTTTTCGTCACGCCCGATCTTGACCAGGCGCCGCAGCAATTCCATCCCCAACCCTTGGCGCTGGAACTGGTCGGCCACGACAATCGCTACCTCACTCTCGTTCGTCCCCGGTATTTTGCTTAATCGCCCGACGCCGATGATTTCCGCTCGATGAGTCTTTGCGTCGGTCTTTTCAGCCACGAGCGCTATCTCCCGGTCATAATCGATGAAGCAGATTCGGGTGAGGCGCTCGTGAGCCACGCGGATGTCGAAGGGCAGCACGTGAAAATAGCGCATGTAAACACTGCTCTCCGAGAGCGTCTTGTGGAAGCTCACCATCAGGGGCTCATCTTCAGGGCGAATGGGGCGGATGGTTAAAGGGGTGCTGTCCTTCATCGTCCATGAGGCGACATATTGTTTGGGATAAGGACGAATGGCGAGCTTGGGCAATTGGCGTTCATCAATGTCCAGGCCGTGAACGACGATGCGAGCGTCGAGGGCGATAGGTCCTTCGCCAGAGACGAGCAGTGGGTTGATATCGACCTCTTTGATCGCACGCTGTTCGACAACGAGCTGGCTGAATCGGACCATGAGTTCTTCCAGCCCGGCGAGATCGACGGGCTGGCGGCCGCGCACCCCCTGGAGCGCGGCAAAAATCCGGGTCTGCTCCATCATGCGTCGCGCCAGCGTTGTGTTGAGCGGTGGCAGGGCGAGGGCACGGTCCTTAAATACTTCCACGAGCTGTCCGCCCAAACCAAACAGCAGCACCGGACCAAATTGCGGGTCCAGCGTGCTGCCGATGATGAGCTCATACCCCTCCCGCTTGATCATGGGCTGCACCGTGACGCCCAGAAAGCTGGCGTTGCCGGCCTTAAGCCGCACGGACGACTCGATGGCGTGGTAGGCGCGGCGGACAGCTTTCTCATCCTCCAGGTTGAGTTGCACGCCGCCAACATCCGTCTTGTGGGTGACCGTTTCGGAATAAAGCTTCAGAACGACAGGGTAACCGATTTCGGCGGTCAGCTTGACCGCTTCTTCCTCACTTCTGACAACGAGCGATTCGACAACAGGAATGCCGTAAGCTTTGAGCACCTGCTTCGATTCAACCTCCGTCAGCAGCAAGCGCCCTGCTGAGCGCGCTCTCTGGATCACCTTTTCGGCCAGTGCTCGATCGAGCGCGGTTCTTTCGTCGTCCGCCGCGAGATGAGGTGTCTCGTACAGCCCACGCAAGTTGTAGCTGTATCGCCACATGTAGTGAAAGGCGCGGGCGGCGGTATCCGGGTAAGGGAAGGTGGGAATGTTGGCCGCGTTGAGGATCGCTTCGCCCGCGGCTACCTGCACTCCGCCCATCCAGCTCGCCAGGATGGGTTTACCGTCGAGCCGGGCGTGGGGCTTGAGTCGCTCAGCGGTTTGCGTCGGGTCGGTCATGGCCTGCGGGGCAAGAACCACCAACAGGCCGTCGCTGTTCGGGTCTCGAGACACTACCTCGACGGCCCGAGTGTAAAGCTCGGGACTGGCATCCCCCAGAACATCGATGGGATTGCCATGACTCCAATGGGGAGGAAGAATCCGGTTAAGTTCCTCAACCGTCTCGTTTGATAGTTCTGCCAGTTGCCCTCCGTGGCCGATCTGGGCGTCGGTAGCCAGGACGCCAGGACCGCCGGCGTTGGTCAAAATCGCTAGCCGGGGACCTTTGGGGCGCGGTTGCTTCGAGAGTACCTCCGCCATATAAAAGAGGTCAGAAATATTCTGAACGCGCAAGACGCCGCACCGCCGAAACGCCGCATCGAGGACCTCGTCGCTGCCCGTAAGCGCTCCGGTGTGTGAGGCGGCAGCCTTGGCGGCGGCCTCGGTGCGCCCCGCCTTGATTACAATGATCGGCTTGGTGAGAGCCACCTGCCTTGCCGCCGATAGAAAGGAGCGGGCATCGCCGATCGATTCCATGTAGATAATGATGCTCCGCGTGCGAGTGTCGCTGCCGAGGTAGTCGATCAGATCGCCCCAGCCTACATCGAGCATGGAACCGACGGATATAAACGCGCTGAAACCCACCAACTCCCGGAGACTCCAATCCAGGATGGCGGTGCAGAGCGCGCCGCTCTGGCTGATAAAGCCGACATTGCCCGAGCGCGCCAGCGTGCTGGCAAAGGTCGCATTCAGACCGGTGAGCGGACTCATAACGCCGAGACAATTGGGCCCGATCACCCGCATCCGCCCGCGGCGGGCCTGGGCGAGGACCTGAGCTTCCAACTGCGCCCCCGCCTCGCCACGTTCCTTGAAGCCCGCGGAAATTACGATTGCCCCTTTCACGCCAGCATTCGTACACTCGCCAACGATGCCTGGAACGGTTAGCGCGGGCGTAACGATGACCGCAAGGTCCACGCTTCCGGGGACGGCGGCGACGGTCGGATACGCTTTGATTCCCAGCACGCTCGACCGTTTGGGATTCACCGGGAATACTGTTCCCCCAAAGGGGCTGCTGAGGAGGTTCCAAAGGATGGTGCGGCCGACGCTGCCGTTGGCCTCGGTAGCGCCAATCACCGCCACGTTCCGAGGGGAGAAGAAAACGTCGAGAGGGTGCTCACGACCGCCCAGAATGTCATGGGCAGGTTCGATGCTGGGAGTCGGTTTCATGGCTTCGAAATGGGAACGGCCAGCAGAGGACAAGAATTCAATTCAATCACCCGATGCGTCGTGAAACCAAAAAACTCCAAGTCCCAAGTGTCGCGGCCTCGCACGTTCAGGATCACAAGTTGTAATGCACTTCCAAGGCCATCTCTTAATAAGGTTTGCCAATGCGCATGGCACGTTGGCGGATTGTACACCACTTGCCTACGTCCACGGGGATTGGTTTTTCTAGCTCGTCTTGGTCCTAAGCGAACGACTCATCCTCAACCTCAAAATGCCCAAACTTGAGATGGGCCTGTGACAACATAACGTCAGATGGCAGTATGTTGTCAATATTCGTAGGTCACAGCCTCAACCCACGCCTCGACACGCTAATCCTTCCCCCATTAACAGCTTAGGTTCAATCCTGCGAAAATCAAGATGTGGGGCAAAAAACGCAGGCAATTGCGTACTTTGACCCAATCGAACAGTGGAAATCCCGCTGGGCCTGTCGCCCCCGTTATATTTCAATGACTTCCCGCCTTTTGAGAAAGGAACCAAAAATGCACAGAGTTGGCAAGGCGATTGCCTCGTTTCTGGTTGGGTAAGGAGAAGAACGATGACGAGTATCCGCGCCTTGGTAATTCATCCCAACACCGAGTCCTTTCAATGGCTGGAAATGTTCCTTCGAGAGCAAGGCATTCAGGCCTCGCATGCAGAAGGCTACACGCAGACGAAGGCCATTTTCGATCAGGCGGACCCACCGCAGGTCGTCTTCACAGACGCCGACCTCGCCGATGGTACGTGGGAGGATATTGTAAATCTGGCAGCCAAGGCTCCAAGACCTGTACCCGTCATTGTCATGTCGCGTTCGCCGAATATACGTCTTTATATCAATGTAATGGAGAGCGGCGCTTCTGATTTTATTGTGCCGCCCATCAGTTCCTTCGACCTTGCTCACATTGTCCGGTGCGCAACCGATAGCAGGCGCAA
>JASHTO010000242.1 GCA_030040515.1 Terriglobia bacterium | reverse complement strand
TAACGGCGTAAAGGGCTTTGCGGCGCAATGGGCAAGGCGATTGACGTGTCCTTTCTCCTTTTTCCCCCTTGGCCGATTCCTCCCGGCGCATCCTGGGGCAAGTGTGAGCCACGGCGGGGCATTGTACGCGCGAGTCGGATTCTCAATTTGATGCCCCGCCACACCGGGAATCGACGCGGGTGGGTCTTGTGGGTGGTACGGTGCCCTCCTGCCAAAATAAAAAATTCAAAAGGGGGGGCCCCAGTGTTATAGCACGTGTTAAGGGGTGCTCTCGGGAGGGTCTGAGGCAGGGATTTTCTCGCCGCAATGAGGGCAGAGGATCGGCGCGCCCACCACCCCGGAACTCTCGCCCACGTGGACGATTCGAACCACCATGGCGTTGTCCTTCGCGTCCGCTTTCGCCGCCCGGTCGGCCATTTTTTCGGTGATTGAAAAGTAAGTTTCGAGGGTCTGGCGATATTCGCGGGAAAAGGCCACAATCCCTGCGGAGCTTCTTTGATTCTCAGCCTCGGTCAAGCCGCTGCGCAGCCGGTTTTTCAATTGCTGCAATTCCGCCAGCAAATTATCCCCCATGTTGATTTCTTTGCGCTCGGCGGCCTGTTCAATCGCGGTGGCCAGGTGCGCCCGATGACGGGAAAGGGCCGAGATGCTGGTGCCAAACTGTTTCGAAACAAGGCGGAACGCCGTTCCGTTAAGCAGGGCGCGGTCGATCTGGAGTCGGTTGGGGTGAAGGCATAAACTACAGGTGCGGGGCACGTTCAAACCTCCGTTTTACGTTCCGGTCTCGCCCTTTGTCTCGCTTCCAAAAGCTGTAAGGAAGCCATAGGAAAAAATCACTGAATCCAAGATGCTCCCAGATGCAGGACGGTTACAGAAGTACAGAAGTGACGATAAACAGGGAAAGGTTTCTATTCCTACTTTCCTCGGATTTGAAAATTGTTTGCCATTTATCGTAACTTCTGTACCTTCTGTAACTCACTTAGGGCAATCGTGATATAGCGCCGGTTTCCACCGGCTGATTCTTCCGTAACTCTCGCACCCAACTCAATCTCGATAACCCGTTTCATGTTGGTGAGGTGTTTGCCGAACCCTTGCGGCGACTTGGGAAATGGCAAAGATTTCCCTTCCGCCATGACCCGGCAGCGCCGGTAAAGTTCTCCCACGTCAACTGGTCCAATCTTCCCGTCATCCTCAAGGATGCTTCTCAGGAGGATCACCAGGGAGTCGCCTTCGCTGGCGAATTGAATCTGACTTCGTTCAAGTTTTGAAAGCAGGCTTTCCCACCCGGCCTCTTGTTGGGCTGAACGCGCCACAGCCCAGCCGAACGATGCGAAGTCCGCCATGCGGAATTTGAGGGCCGGAAGCCGTAAATCGGAAAGTGAATCGGCTATGCCGCCCGCACGGGTAAGAAGCTCACCCATAATTCGCCCGCGCCGCTCCATGACGCCTTCGAATAGCACCGACTCGACTTGGTAGTTTTCGGGGCGCTTGAAATGGAATGGAAGCAACCGCTCGGCAACGTCCGGTCGGCGGAATTGAGGATCACGACTCGAAAGCAAGAGCATAGCCCTGGGCGAATACGAAGCTTCTTCGTTTGTTGTGTAGAGCCGCCGCCGTCTGTAGCGGTGCCCTGTCGCGTAGGTAGCGAGTGCATCTTCCAGCCAGGGGATTCGAGAGTCGGCATTGTCGAGACCGACTATCGCGCGGTTGCTCACCGCCGCGACGAAAGCATCTTCCCGATCACGGCTGAGGCCGGTGACTTCAAACTCCGCGCCACAGAAGAGTCTCCCGATGATGCGCATAGTGGATGTCTTGCCACTTCCTTGGGGGCCGAGGAATGCAGGAATAACTCGCGTGCCCCTCAGCGCCGGGAAAAGATTGTGTAGAAGCCAGACAGCGAGCAGGCTCTTTTGCTCTTCGCAAGTCAGCGCCGCATTGTTGTCGAGAAGCAACTGGTTCAGGAGCCATTTCAAAGCGCCGTCCTGCGTAAATCGCGGCTCCCAAGGCGTCGCATCCGAGTCTGTCAGGAACAAGACATCTTCATCACCGTTGTACCCCGGCTCCCACGTTCCGCGTCGCTCCCTTCGCCACACCCCGCCCGCGCCATCGGAAATGACAAGCCCGCCGGTTTGCGGGTCGTAAAAACTGGCGGTATGAACCTCGACTGCTTCTGTCCGAGCCGCCTCCGTCTGGAGTGAGTCGAGGACGAAACGGAACTGGGTCTCCGTACCGCTTAAGCCGGAAACGCTCGACAAAAGATGCTGAAAGGGTTTCTGTTCGAGGTCATACAACCGGCGCTCAGCTTTGTGAAAATAGAATCCCCGCGCGTCGGTTGTCCGGCAGACAAAGCCCATCTTGGAATCCAGCATGACTTTTTGAACCAAATCGCGGATGATCCGGCGCTTGTCGAACGCGGGATGCTCGCTCAGTGCCACATCGCGGATGGCCTCGCGGAGCGCGCGGTTTCCAGTGTCCACTCCGAGCGGCTGGTGGGGGTTAATCGCGCCCATCGATTTCCGCCGCCTTCCTCGCCAGAAGTTCACTCGCATCAGGAAGCCGGCCGCCCCGGTCCGTGTCGGGCCGCCGTTGCGCGCGCGCCGCCCCGCGTTCTATCTCTGCTTCCGCGCGAATTCGGGCCGCTTCAATGATACTTTCCGCAATCGTGCTGCCCGCATTCGTGATAGCGTCCGAGACTTGCACCGCGAGGAATTCAACAGCGCCCATGCTGGTGCCGGCATTCCCGGTGCCCAAAAATTTTAGCCAGGTGGCAATTGCGCCGAGTTGCTGAAGTAAGCCTTGAGCGAAATCCCCATCGACATCGACCATTAAATTAGACGATGCGCCGCCTTGAACTTTACGACTGCTTTGATGTATCGTGGGCATGAAACCTTAAACCTCAACATTCTGACTCCGCTCAAGCTTCACCTTGGCGGAGCCTTGTATTTGCCGGACCATCCAACGGCAGCGCAGCAGCGTGCGCCGATGGCAGCGGATTTTTCGTTAGCGCATCTCACCGCCGTTTGGGTGGTCATGTCGGGCGAATTCGATCAGGGCGCGGTAGGGTATCAGCGTTCGCCGCCCAAGCTTGCGCATCGGAAGCCGCTTGGCTGCAATCAGATACTCGACGGTGCGCAGGCACACTCCTAGCGCGTCGGCTGCTTGCTTTTTGCTGATTAGCAGTGGTTGGATTGAAGCGTCATCGTTTCTCATGCATGGAGGCTCGCATACACGCGGGCATTTGCGTAAGGTTGAAAATCTAATTCAGCCTTGAACTTAATTCTTGACATCAACATTCCCCATAAGTTATATTGCCAATGTGGAATGGGACATTGAATTCACTGATGAGTTTGGGAGATGGTGGGATGGCCTTACCGAAGATGAGCAGGACAGTGTGGCCGCAAAGGTGGGCTTGCTCCGCCGGTTCGGGCCGGGGCTGCGACGCCCTCATTCGGGGTCGATCAGTTCCTCAAGGCATCCAAACATGAAGGAACTCATTGTACAGCACGCAGGACGCCCCTACCGTGCGCTATACGTTTTTGATCCGAGACGCACCGCCATCTTGCTTATCGGAGGGGACAAAACAGGTGATGGACGCTGGTATGAAAGGTTCGTCCCTGTTGCCGACAACCTCTACGATGAGCATCTGGCCGCTCTCACAAAGGAAGGATTTATCAATGGCTAGGAACTTCAAAGAACTCGAAGCGCGAATGTCTTCCGAAAGACGGGCTCGCGTTCAGGCGAAGGTTGACGCATTGATCCGCGAAATGCCCCTTGATGAACTTCGCGAAGCTCTGAACCTCACCCAGGAATCTTTGGCCGAAGCGCTGCATGTCAAGCAGCCATTCATCTCCAAAGTTGAGCGCCGGACGGACATGTACATCAGCACACTTCGGAAGATTATCGAAGCCATGGGGGGAAAATTGGAAATCCGTGCCATTCTTCCAGACGGCGATGTGCGGATTAACCAATTCGAGGAAATCCGCAGGCGCATCCCTGAAAGGTTTGCATCAACATGAGCCTTGATCCTAGCCAGGGTCAATTCGGTGCCTTCCGATTTGAAATTTCGGTCAAATTCGGGTGCGAGTTATGACGCGAGCGCATCTCGCGAAGCCGTTGGGGGGCATAGGAGTTCCTGTGAAGTCCTGCTAACACCAGAAGCTCCGATATTTCCCGGTCATGGAATCTGCCGGTTTCGTGGTGAACCCAATCCATGAGTTCCAGGATGCGCCCCGTTTCAGGGTGCTGTGAGTGGCGCGTTCTGCTTTGGGCTATCGTTGCGAGTCCGTCGGCGTCCTCCAAAAGACTCTCGCTTTGTTGCCGCCACAGGTCCGCCAAGCGTGGGTCAAAGCGCTCAATTTTCCCGCTCAGCTTTGCCAACTGACGCGCCACCGAGCGCTTGATTCTGACTTCCTTCGATGCGATCAAGCGGGGCGGTGATTCCCGCCCTTCCGCCCAGTCATATTCTTTGTGGTATTTCGCCCTAATCCTCTCAGCCTTCGCCTTGCGGGCAATTTCTTTCGTGGATTCGGGATTGAAGAGTTTGCCGATCTGGCTCACCGTAGCGTAAACCCAGTCCCGGAACTGTAAGTGTTCGGCATTATTTCTCGGCCATAGGCTCGTCGTGTTGGAGTTGAGCCTCAACTTGCGGAGCGGGGCCGCAAAGGGTGTGCGTTCCCAGCAGGGTTTTTGCCTGATCGGCATGCGCCACCTCCCGCGTGGCATCCCGGACTAAGAGGCAGGGCGGAAAGCGAGACGGGATGCGCTCACCTTTCGGGGATCAGCCTATCCGCCCGTGTTCACTCCGAATTATATCCCATCACTTTTTGCTTGACAATCCTATCATGTTGGGTTTATGGTGGGAACGATGATGATCGAACCCCGGTGCAAGATTCACGGTATCCCGATGATTTGCTACTGCCCGGCGTGCCGGGGCGCTCAAACCTCGGAGCGCAAGGCCCGCACTTCACGGGAGAACGGCAAACTGGGGGGAAGGCCGCCGAAGGAAGGAAAACGCCATGCTCAATGAGCCACAGACCCTTGATAGCCCGGCAGCGGCCCCGGCCGTCATTGATGCCGGAAAGAGCAGGAAGCCGCCCAAAAAGGCCAAGGGGATTTTCGAGAAGGTTCCCGGCTCCGGCGTGTGGTGGGTCCGCTACCATGACGCACACGGGTGTTTGCGCCGGGAGAAAGCCGGTACACGGGGCATGGCAGTCATGCTGTACGCGAAGCGGAAGATGGATGCCTTGCGGGGGGAGAAGCTGCCGGAGAGCCTCCGCCGCCGCGCCGTGTCGTTCAGCGAATTGGTGGATGATGCGCTGGCCTACTCCAAGGAAAAGAAGCGCAGCTATTACGATGACAAGTACCGGCTGGAAAGGGTGCGAGCGTGGTTTGGCGATACGCCTGCGGCATCGATCAAACCCCGCGACATCGAAGCAAAACTGCGGGCTATGGCAGAGGAAGGACTGGCGACGGCCACAGTGAATCGCTTCCGCGCCCTTAGCTCTCTGGTGTTCCGCCAGGGCGTGAAAAACGAGAAGGTGGATTCAAATCCCGCCCGCCTCACCGATCACCGCAAGGAAGACAACGCCAGGAGCCGGTTTCTTTCACCGCAAGAGGAAGAAAAACTGCGGGCCGTGGTCCGCGAGCATTGGCCGGAACGTGAGCCGGAGCTTGACATTGCCTTGCACACCGGCCTTCGCCGTGGCAGCATGTATAAGCTGGACTGGGCAGACATCGATTTCGAGCACCGGCTGGTTCGGGAAGTGAAGCCGAAGAAGGGCAAGACCCGGTATGTCCCCATGAATCCCGTGGTGGTGGCAGCCTTCCTGAAGCTCCATCCGCCGTCCAATGGCCAAGGTAGGGTTTTCGACACCCAGAAACCCCGCCATTGGTTCGAGAAGGCGGTTGCGAAGTCCGGGATTATCGATTTCCACTGGCACGATCTCCGCCACACGTTTGCTTCCCGGCTGACCATGCTGGGTGTACCGATCAAACAAGTTCAAGAGTTAATGGGTCACACCAGCATTGCTATGACCGCCCGGCACAGCCACCTTGCACCGGCCTTTGCGGGGGGATGCGGTTTCGAGACTGGCGGGCTTCGGGAAGCTGGTGCCGGAAGGGGTGCCAGGGGCCAATTCTCAAAACAAAACTGACACCAAAACTGACACCAGAAAAACCTACGTCGTGTAACTCCTTGCGGGGGTGTAGCTCAGCGGGATAGAGCATCGGATTTCTAATCCGAGGGTCGGGGGTTCGAGTCCCTCCACCCCTGCCATTTCAATAACTTGCGTGCAGCAACGAAGGTTAGAACATCGGTTTTTGAAACCAGAGAACGTTTGACAACTAGAATTAAGGCGTCGCGGTTCTACGAGACTTAGCGGACATGATCGAGAGATTTCCAAGTCCAAGGTGCATTAGGGTGCATATTTTATTGTTTGCTTGGCTGCACACACTAGCCCCACACAGCGGCGAGGTGCATATTTGGTGGTCACTGCGGGCGCGGCGGTCTTCGGTGGCCACCATGGTATGGGAAAATAACAGAATCCGGCTAACCTTGGGCGCTGCGTAAGTAAGTATCCTCCGGCAAAGCCGGAGGCATTACGGCGGCTGGCCCCTCAAAGGGGCCTGACCGCCGCCGACAAAAGACCCCTCACCCGACCTCGTCCCTCGGCCACCCTCTCCCCACGGGAGAGGGAAATTCCCCGCGCGCGGGCGGGCCAGGTAAACACCTGCCCTCTCCCAGGGGAGAGGGGTGGCGGCCATGCGCCGCCGGGTGAGGGGTCTCTTCCCAGTTTCACGGAGCGCCGGGAGAGCGACTTCCGGATTCGTCAAACTTTTCCGGCCTCCCCGGCAAAGCCGGGGGATCTCCTAAAGGAATTAGAGCATTTTCAATTTAAGTGTATACATAATGTGCGATAATGTCTCTGCTGGCGAAGGAGCGGTAGAGATGCAAGCCTATTCTCAAGACTTGCGGGACCGGGTGTTATGGGCTCTGGATCGGGGAGAACGCCCAACGGCGATTGCGCGTCGCTTGGAAGTCAGTCGGGTGTGGGTTTACCGGGTGAGGAAGTGGTAGCAGAAGACGGGCCAACGCCGCAGTTTTCGCATCGGGGGTCATCGTCGCTCGCGGGTCGCCGAGAGGGAGTCCCTACTGCGTGC
>JASHTO010000022.1 GCA_030040515.1 Terriglobia bacterium | reverse complement strand
GATCCAAAGTGGTGCTGACGGGATAATCGTCCGGGCCGCCATGGTAATGCGCGGCGTTGTAGTGATAGAAGGGCGAAAGCGTCATCATCAGATTGGGATCGAAAGTGTGGACCCAGGAGAAGACCACGTAGCCGTCAGGCTCCCGCTCGCCGTCGCTCAGGTCGTAACTTGGGGATTCGCCCGACGCGACCAGGATCTGATTGCCCGTGGAGTTGGGGTTCGGGTCGATGGGAATCTGGTAATAATCCTGGCGCAGCGAAGTGACCAAACGGAATTGGTTACGGGCATCGGGATTGAAGATGAATGAGCCGAAGCCTCCGTAGCCGTTCTCCGCATCGTGATAAACCTGCGGGATGGGGGTTTGGAGGCCGTAATCGCTGCGATTGCCGTTTGCGCTGAGGTAATAGGCAAAACGCTGCGTATGGCCTCCGCAACTGAACTGGTCGTTGGTCTGATAGAAATTTCCGAAGGTGGTCACCAGGTCGCATTCGCGATCGCGCTCGAAACCGGTGCGCGGGACAATGTTGAAGATTCCGTACGTGCGGTCGCCGTAGTCGGCGTCGTAGCTGCCGCGGAAAACTTCGATCTCGTCGATGTCCTTGGGATCAATCTGCGGACCCAGATTGGTGGCGATGTTGGTGTTGGGCACCGGAATGCCGTCAATCAGCCACTCGACTTGATGGCCTCCCCGCATGTGCAGCATGTCGTGCGTCACGTAGGCAGCCGGCACGTAGTCGGTAATCATTTCCATCGCGTTGGTGCGGTCGGCACCCGGCGTATCGCGGATGTCCTGGCGGTTGAGCATAGTCGTCGGTGTAACGCTGTCCGCTGCCGCTCCTACGGTGCCTTCCGCCACGACCACCGATTGCTTCACCCCCGAAATCGTCAACATGAAATGCAGTACCGGACTGGTGTCCGACTGCACAATCACAGCCTGTTGCATCTCCTGGAACCCCTGCGCCGTGACAGTGACCGTATAATTCCCAATGGGCACGGCGGTGAAATCAATTTCGCCGTTGCTGTCGGACTCCTGAGAGCGCATCCAATCGGAATTTTGGGCTTTCAGAGTAACATGCGCGCCGGGAATCGGTCGGTGTTGTGGATCGTGAACCACCCCACGTACGCTACCGAAAATCGTGGCCAACGCCGTTACGCTTGAAAACAGGATAATTGCTACAACGCAAGCAGCTTTTTTCATTATGACCTCGCGAAAATATGAATTATCACCGCCCTTTGAAAGCAAGCGAGGATGGGCGGGGGTCGATGGACGATCCCCGCTCATACGCTGGCACAAAGCGCAGGGTGCACGAACTTGGTGTTGGTACGAGAAAAACTAGAGAGTGACGCGAGGAGGTTGCTCAGGAATGCGCCCGTGGGAGGGAAGCAGGCTCAATTCCGACGCAGTGAGATCGAATCTCGCCGACATAAGCGGGTCCGCCCAGTTGTGTTCCGTGGGTACATAAATCAAGGTGCTGAGGATGGATGCTAGGAAGCTGTCCTGCGAGTTCAAGCCGCACAGGCCGCCTTTGCCCATACAACAGCTTGCCTTGCCGTGGTCGTGTCCGGCGCACCGGCAGGCTGCCGGGGGACACGCGCAAGTATCACCTTGCGCCCGCAGAAATGCCCATGGCGTCAATGGGGTGAGCAAAGCGGCGATCATCAGAACGTTTAGGATTCGCATGGCTCCACTTTAGGTTTGCCCAGAACTGCCTGAATAACAGAATTTGGCCGGAATTGCAATACCATGTAAAAAAGGCCATGTAAAAAAGATGAAAATCGCGTTTCCGCAAAGGCCTGAGGAGGGTCCCCTGGCGGCAAGGGGTGTTCGTCGGGCGAAGTGGTCTGTAAACTTGCCGCCAAGGATTCAGCACCGCATTCGGGCGGGTAAATTCAAGGCGCCGGAGGGCTCTGCCACTGGTTTTTTCATCGGCCTTTTGGTAAGTAAACTTGAAGGGGTTCCATCCCCCTCTCCCTTTCGAAGCCGTCCGTTTACTGAGAAATTGAAAACATAGGCGCAAGGCGAACCGTAGCGCAGGCATCGCCATAGTCTTCGGGCGACGGATCGTGCCCGCTGTCTCGGGAGCGTCTCCGGTTTCTGGGGTCCGATGAACTCCCGAAACGGAAGACGTCCGTGCTACAAAAATCAAGCGTCACCATTTTTTTCAGACGCTCAGTAGAAAACCGAATACAAACATATCTTAGATTTATTATTAACTTTTAATTAAATATTCCAAAAAATTGGTACAAAAGTCTGGTTGACGTCTGGGAAGAGCAAGCGTAGTATTAGAGTCCTGAATCAAAATTACGCCGCTAGGGTGCGGGGGGCCATTCAATCGGAATGGCACTATGGGACTTGCCTCTCAACCCCTCGAGAGTGCACCAGGTGATCATTAGCAGGGTGTAATGTGGAGGTCCGGTAGGCGGACTTTCTTGAGCTTTTCCGCTTCAACAGACCGAGATGGGGATCTATCTCAATAACCCGGGTGTTGAATTGCTTCTCGTCGGCATGGCCTTGACGATCTTATTTGTGGGCCTCCTGGCTCCCCACTTGCGCACGCGGAGTCAGAGACTGCGGCGAAACACGGACATATTCTGGTTTTCCAGCCTTCATTTTTTCAGCAAAGAGCTTTCCGAGTGTCGTGACCCCAAACAGATGATGGACCAATCCCTGCGCGGCGCCTCGCAGATGTTGGGCACGCAGGAGGGTTGCCTGCTGCTGCAAGAGGAAGGGGGCGAAGGAAAGGTGCATTTCAGCACCTGGGGTCTATCCTCGCAACTGGCGGAGCGGTTGAACCGGGATGCTTTGCGCCGCTTCATGCTCTCCAGTGGCGAGCGTTGGGGCGCCCTGATGGTTTTCCCCGACTTGCGACGCCCGGAAATTGATACGGCGTGGCAGCGTGAGCCCGTCTTCAATGAATTTTGCGAAGTTCTGAGGAGCGAGGGGTTGCGGACGCTGGTGGTTGTGGGCCTGCAGGTGCGTGAGAAATCCTACGGCGCTTTGATGCTTGGGTTCCGCGATTTGCGGAGCTTTGAGCCACAGGAATTGCGCGTGGCGATGGCCATTGGCAATCACATGAGCGTGGCCATTGAAAACTGGTCACTGAACCGGGCGGCGGAACGGCGTGACGGCGAGCTGAAGATCCTGCATCGAGTCGGCGAAGCTCTGCGCGCCACCTTCGACCTCCGCGCGCAAATGGGCATCCTCCGCCACGAGTTGAAGGGATTGATGGGGGCAACGAACTTCGGTTTGGCCCTGCAAGACACGCCGGAAGCCCCGCTGGAAGTAGTGGTGCCTTTTGAAAGCGGCGGCCCGCAGGGCACCGTGCAGGGCGGGCCGGCCAGTTCGCTTGCGCAATACGTGCAGGGAACCCGGCAGCCGTTGTTGGTGGCGAGTGATGTTCAAGGCACAACACAAAAGCTGGGCCTTGCACCCATGAATCCTCGCATCAAAACCTGGTGCGGTGTGCCGCTCAATTTCTCCGATGGATCCATGGGCGTGCTGGCGCTGGCCGATATGGAGCGCGAATACGCCGTTACCAAGTCGCAGTTTGAGCTGGTGCAATTGCTGGCGCAGGAAGCTGCCGTAGCTGTTGAGAACGCCCGCCTGTTCAAGAAGGAGCAGCGCCGCGCCAGCCATCTGGCCCTCCTCAACGAATTGGGGCGCAAAGCCAGCTCCGTGCTCAATCCCCAGGAACTGCTGCCCAGTATCTGCCGTCAGGTTCGCAACGCCTTCGGCTACAACTTGGCGCGAATCGAAATGATGGACTCAAAGCAGGGGGAGTTGTGTGTGGAAGCGGAAGCCGGCTACGGCCCAGAGCTGATCGGCCGGCGCATCCGCAAGGGCGAAGGCTTGTCAGGCGTGGCGGCGGAGACGGGCGAGCCCGTTCTCGCCAACTCCGTGGTGAAGGAGCCCCGCTACATTCCCCTCCATCCCGGCATCCGGGCGGCGCTCAGCCTGCCCTTGAAATATCGCGAGGAACTTTTGGGGGTCCTCAGCCTTGAGAGCCGCGAGGCCTATGCCTTCTCGCAACAGGACGTGCTCACGCTGCGCACCCTGGCGGATCAACTGGCCATTGCCCTTCACAACGCGCGGGTCTACCAGGTGGCCCTTGATCAGGCTATCACCGATGGACTGACGGGGCTCAAGACCCACCGTTATTTTATGGAAGCGCTCGACCGCGAGTGGCGCCGCTCCACGCGCGCGGGCTATATGTTTTCCGTGATCATGCTGGATCTGGACAACTTTAAGCAGGTGAACGACCGGAACGGCCACTTGGAAGGCGATAAAGTACTCACCGCCGTCGCCCGATTGCTCAGCGAGCAGGTTCGGCAGTCGAACGTGGTGGCGCGGTTTGGCGGCGATGAATTCGCCATCATGCTGCCGGACACTCGCACCGACCAGGCCGAAATTCTTGCCGAGCGCCTGCGCGCCAGCATCGAATCGGACCGGTATCTGGCCGCCCACGGTGTCACCGCCAGTTTTGGCATTGCCACCTTCCCCGTCCACGGTCCCACGCAGGAAGAAATTCTGCGCGTGGCCGATTCCGGCATGTACCTCGCCAAGCACCAGGAAGGCAATCGCGTGCAGGTGGCGTCTCTCGCGCTGGTCTCCGCGCAGGGTGAATGGGAGCGCCAGTTGCTCGAAGCCTACCTGGGCGTCACCATGAAGCGCATGTTCTCAACCGGCCCCGAAGCCTTCGAGCATTACCTCGAGCGCTTCCGGAACGTGGTGCTGAAGGGCGATGGCGATGCTCCTTCGCTGCTCGATACGGTGACCGCGCTCGCCTTCGCCATCGATGCCAAGGACCATTACACGCAGGGCCATTCGCAGGCGGTCTCGCGCCTGGCCGCGCAAATCGCCCGGCAGTTGGGCCTGCCGGATTCGGTCATTGAAGAGATCCGCCTGGGCGGGATCCTTCACGACATTGGCAAGATTGGCGTGCCGGAGGCGATCCTCAACAAACCTTCACGCCTGACCCCGGAAGAGTACGAGTTGGTGAAAATCCACTCTTCCCGCGGCGCCGATATGCTCGAGCCGCTCAAGGTGAAGGCCATCGAACGCATCCGCGGAATGATTCGTCACCATCATGAGATGGTGAATGGCATGGGCTATCCCGACAAACTGAAGGGCGAGGGCATTCCCCTGGGCGCGCGCATCCTCGCCGTAGCCGATTCCTTCGATACCATGGTTTCCGAGCGCGCCTACACTCGCGGCCGCACCATGGAAGAAGCCATCGAGGAGTTGCACCGCTGCTCCGGAACTCAATTTGATGGCGGCGTCGTGGACGCTTTTGTCCGCTCACTCGAAGTCTTGGGCGACCCTCGCGTGAGCGCCAATGTCGATACGTCGGTCATCCACTAGAAGACTGAAGAATGAAAAGGACGTCCCGACCGGGGCTGGCGCAGACTCCTGCAGTTTGGAGTCTGCGTTCCCGAAGGGACCTTCTAGCGCACCCGATCCATGCGAAGGATCGAAGCATCCTCCCAGTAGTAAAACCTCCAGCTTGACCATGGCCATTCGGTGGGCGACTTTGCCAACCCACGCACCACCGGATTATTGTGCATGTAATCAAGCTTCTCGTGATATTTCTTGTTACTGAAAACGTTGAAGGGATAGAAGCGCCGCTGCCAAAGGCGGTAGTGGGACTCATCGTGAACCGTTGAGGGCAGCCGCAAACGTTCGAGGGTCTTCCGGCACCATGCGTAGCGCTGATTCTCCTTCGGCGTTTTGAGGATGCGCTTCGCCGTTTCCTCTTTGAGTTCCTTCACGATCAAGGGAGTGGTTTCGGCCGGGTGAGGTTGAATGAGCAGATGGAAATGGTCGGGCATCAGTACCCAGTCCAGCAAGAGGAAACGGAATTTTTCGCGAAGCTCGTCGAGCCTTTTGGCGAAGCAGCGCCGGAAGCGGTCTGAAAGAAAAATCGGCGCACGGCGATAAGTGCTTGCCGTAATGAACTGTAGCTCCCCAGGGCTGTAGAATTGATGGTAAACAGGCACAGGGAGGAGTATACTCCCGCCGGTTTTGAGCGGAAAAAGGTTCCTGCGGAAACGCAGACTCCAAACGGCAGGAGTCTGCGCCAGCCGGCGTAATTGTTGACAACAAAAAAGTCGACTGGTCGCGACTGCCATTGTAAATCTTTAGCTGGGACAGGACACTAGCTAGTGCCGCCTCAGGATGCGCGCCAAGATGTAAATGCCCAGGGCCAGACCGAGAAACGAAGCGATGGACCCGTCGAATGTCGTGATTTCCTTGTCGGCGGTTCCGACGAAGAAGGAGAGCTTGACGCCAAAAGCCGTGGCGATTGTGTCTAGCCAACCCGGAAGGTATTTCTTCAACAACTTCCACGCGAAGCCCCCCATCATCATCAAAACTGGCAGTCCTAGGTATGCCAGAATAAAATTTCGCAACGTTCGCAGATACCGGCGCAGCAAATCAAGGCTGAGTGCGTCGGTGTACGGTAGCAGTACCATTGCTGCAAACCCGAGGAAGCAGATCGAAACCGTCAGATAACCGAACTTCCACGGGAGCTTGAAATCCTGCGCGAACACGACGAGGATTGGTCGGCACATGACTGTCTTCGACAATCCCGACAAGAAACTCCGGTGTTGGAAGTAGGCAATGTCAAGGATCGGAAACACTAAGGCTGCGCAGAGAAGCAAGATCCCTTTGATCTTGTACGCCGATTCTCGAAGCTTTTGAATCAGTTTGATCATCGAAGCAAGTAGCGCGGACCTGTTTTTCAATGATCCGCGGCTCTTCCCCATCACCCCGCCCAGGATGATGGGCCTCCCACGTTCCTACGTGTTGCGAATGTCCTTACCTCTTCCAATCGGCGTTTTCTAATCCGTGGGCCTTCAAGCGCATTGGCTTGACACCCTGAGCAGAGGCGCCGAATTCAGTCATCAGGCTTCATAACTCATCCTTCCACCTTTTGCCTACTGCCTTCTGCTTTCTCGGCTGAACCGCGTGGGTCGATACGCTTCAATGGGCCGATGGGTTACACCTTTCAGAATCAAATCTGAAATAATCTCTGCTGTGACCGGCGCCAGGAGAATACCATTGCGGAAGTGGCCGGTGGCGAAGATGAGATTTCTCGTTTCCCCATAGCCGAGGATGGGTAGATGGTCGGGCGTGTCGGGACGCAGGCCGGCCCAGGCGCGCAAGAACCGGCATTCAGCCACCTGCGGGGCGAATCTCAGAGTGTGTTCCAGAATGGAGCACAGCCCCCTGGCCGTAACCGCCTTCTCAAAGCCGCGATATTCCGAAGTGGTGCCCATCAGCACGCGCAGTTCCGGCCGCGGCACCACGTAGTGCATTCCGGCTCGCACCACAAACGGCAAATCGCGGCAAACCTCAAATTCCATCATTTGGCCGGCGCAGGGAATCAGCAGGGAATGCCGCCACCCGATCACTTCGCCAGACCAGCATCCCGCCGCCAGCACGAAGGTTTTGGCAAAGAAGCAGGAGCCGCCCTCCACCGTAACAGATTGCACATGATCGTGTTCGGTGAGGAACTCGCGCGCGGCGCATCCGGCTTCCACCTGCACTCCGGAGCGCCGACACGCCGTCACCAGGGCGCGCATCAGGCGCTGATTATCCACCCAATGATCTTCGGGAATGAAAAGGCCGCTGCGGATCTCCGGGGAGAGTTGTGGCGCGCGGCTCAGAACTTCTGCCCGGGTAAGCGGCTGGAGCTTAAATCCGTGTCCTGTTTGTGTGCGGTGAATTTGCCGGAGCTCTTCCTCCTGCTTTTCGTCGAGCGCCACCAGCAGCGAGCCGTCGCTTCGATAGCCGACTGTTTGCCCGCTCGCTTCCTCAATCTCCGCGGTGAAGCGCGGATAGAGGCTGCGGCTAGCGATGCAGAGGTCGGAAAAAACCGGAGGCTCAACCTGCTCACCGACGGGCGCAAGCATCCCCGCCGCCGCCCAACTGGCCTCCGAGCCGGGCTCGCCGCGATCCAAAACCGTCACCTTCACGCCGGCCACCGCCAACCGCCAGGCAATCGAGCAGCCGATGATTCCGCCGCCGATGATCAGAACGTCGGACGTGTTGGAAGTATGCTCCGGCATGGTAAGACAGTGGTTAGTGGCTAGTGGCAAGCACCCGGCCGTCGGCGCCCTTGAACTGGTTTGCTAACCACTCGCCACCAGCGGCTAACCACTGCCCTTCCAGTTTTTGCCAAGCGCCTGGTAGGGTCAAGGACAATCTTGCCTTCGATGTTTTGCGCCACCGCTTTTACACCCTTTTGCACATCCAATGATTTTTGGGGCCACCGCTCTTGGGAAGAATCCAAAATTCGTATCTTCACTCAAGCCGTTAGTGGAAAATGTGGCATAATCGTCCATCCAAAGTTGAGGAGAAAGATTTGGCGTGCCCGATTTGCAATAAGCGCAAAGCGAAGCGGTTGTGTCCGGCGCGCGCGGAGAGCATCTGCGCCATCTGCTGCGGAGAGCAACGCGAAGTCACCATCGATTGTCCCAGCGACTGTGCGCACCTGCAGGCCAGCCGTGAATACGATTATTCCCGGCTGGTGGTTGACCCCGAAACCCTGCCTTTCAAGGAGGCAAAATTCGGGCGCCAGTTCGCCCGGTCCTACGGGCCGCTTCTTGCGGCGCTCGATTACGCCATCGTGAGGTTTGCCGCGGAGCATCGCGCCTTAGTGGATACCGACGTGCTCGCCGCGCTTCGCACCCTGGCGGAGACCTACCAGACCCAGACAAGCGGCATCATTTACGAGAAACCCATCGACTACGCCCTGCAGCGCGACTTGTATGGCGCACTGAAGACCGCGATCGGAGAATTCCGCACCAAGCTCGAACAGCAGGCGGGTGTGGGAACGCTGCGAGACAGCGAAGCTCGCGACTGTCTGATTTTTCTCACGCAGCTTGCCGCCGTGTATCAGAATGGCCGACCCAAGGGGCGTGCCTATCTGGACCTGATTCGCGCACAGTTCCCGAAGGAAGAATTTCAGAAGTCCGCGTCAAGCATTGTGCTGCCGTAAGAGCAGGAGACAGGAGTCAGTAGAAAGCGTGTGGAATTCCGCTTCCTTTCAATGCTACCCGGCGATCCCTTCTCCCTGCTCCTGACTTCTGCCTCCTTGTTTTTCCATGATTGAAGTCGACCAAGTTCGCGCCGCCGCCGACATCGTCAAGATCGTGGGCGATTACGTGAAGCTGCGCAAGGCGGGAGCGAACTACGTGGGCCTGTGCCCGTTCCATCAGGAAAAGACGCCGTCATTCGCCGTGCATCCCGTCAAGCAAATCTTCCACTGCTTCGGCTGCGGGAAAGGCGGCGACGTCTTCAAGTTCGTGATGGAGATTGACAACCTGCCGTTCCCCGAAGCGCTGCGGCGCGTGGCCGAAAAAGTGGGCGTGCGCATTGAGGAGCGGGCAGGCG
>JASHTO010000241.1 GCA_030040515.1 Terriglobia bacterium | reverse complement strand
TCGTCGCGCAGCTTCCGCTTCACGGGATCCGGCCCCAGCACGAAGGTGCGGCCAAAGTCGGCTTCCCATTCCTCGAATACCGGACCGAGATCCAGAAACACGATATCGTCTTCCGCGATCGTCAGGTCGGGTGGGTTCTCGTCGTAAGGGGTCAGGGTGTTCATCCCGGCACGCACAATGCGCTTGTGCCAGTACTGGGTGACCCCAAATTCCTTTTCCGCCAGTTTGTAGATTTCCTCGTTGAGCTGGCTCTCCGTAATTCCCGGCCGGATCAACTCTTTCGCTTCAACCGACCGGAAGAGATCATTGGCCAGATCCTGCGCTTTGCGCAGAGCTTCGGAACGCGAGCTTTCAATCGAGCTGGTCATGGGTCCGCCCCCACCGGCCGTCCCGGCCGTGGATGTTCGTTTTTCGACCGGCCTATAATCTACCCTGATTGGAGTCGTTACGTCTCAGCTTTTGCTGGGGGTTTTGACCAGGGACGCGCTGAAGGAGCGTGAGAGGTGCGGTCTAACCTGTTGATAGATTCCGTCGGACTCCCGGCATCGGAGGCTCCCGAAACCGGAGAGGCGGCCGTTACAGTCGAGATCGATTCACTGTTTCAGGCTGGCGGTCTGTTCGTGCGCGTGGTAGGAGCTGCGGACCAGTGGGCCGGATTCGACGTGGCGAATCCCCAGGCGCTCGCCTTCTTGCTTAAGCGCGGCGAATTCATCGGGCGTGTAGAAGCGCGCCACGGGCAATTGCTCGCCGGAGGGGCGGAGGTACTGGCCGATGGTGACGATATCAACTCCCGCGGCCGCAAGGTCCGCGAGCACCGCGCAGGTTTCATCAAAAGTCTCGCCCAAGCCGACCATTAGCCCGGACTTGGTGGGAATTTCCGGCGCAATTTCGCGTGAGTGCCGCAGCAGGCGCATCGACCGTTCATAGCGCGAGCCGCGGCGCGCCACGGGATAGAGGCGAGGCACCGTCTCCGTGTTGTGGTTCAGAATGTCGGGCCTGGCGCGCAGCACGATTTCGAGCGCCCGGTCGGAGCCGCGGAAGTCCGGAATCAGCACCTCCACCTGGCAACCGTCGATGCGCTCGCGCAGGGCGGCGATGGTGCGGGCGAAAATCGGAGCGCCGCCGTCTTCCAGATCGTCGCGGTCGACGGACGTCACCACGATGTACTTCAATCCCATGTTCGCGGCGGCTTCGGCCACGCGCGCGGGTTCGGCCCTATCCACCTGACCGGCGGGCATACCCTTGGGCACGGCGCAGAAGCCGCAGCGCCGCGTGCACAACTCGCCCAGGATCATGAATGTGGCCGTGCGGTGAGTCCAGCATTCGGCGATGTTCGGGCAGCGGGCGCTCTCGCACACCGTGTGCAGGCCCAGGCCGCGCATAATCCCCTTGAGCTCGAAATAGTTCTCGCTTGCCGGGAGCCGCACCTTCAGCCACTCGGGCTTGCGCACGGAATTTTGCGGTAAACCGATTTGGATTAAGTCACCCATGGGATTTGGGGGTTCGCGACTTGGTGATGGGCGATTTCCAATCACCTCGGCGCGTGCTCAACTCATCCATTGTAGCCCGAGTGCAAGAAGCGTACAACTGAGCTGCGCGTGGTGGGTCAGTTTGAATTCTGGATGAAGCCAAGACTACGGGGGCGAAGGAAACTGCGATCATTGCGGCGAATGCAAGCTTGAAGATTAGAACTTTGTAATTTGGCCCTCGTAATTCCCGCAAATGATTGGGCGAGGAATCCAGAGATTCCATACGTGTACCCTCTGCAGCCTCCAACAAAATAGCTGATTTTATTGGTTTTCGCACGAAGTCCACAAATTGAGGTAGCTACCAAGAAAGGTCGTAAGAAATTTCCGCGCTTGGCTCATGCCGTGTGACATTTGGGCCGATAGAAACGAATGGAGGAAGTGGATGGCAACGGCCGCCGCGTATGGAGAAGCTTGTGCAGGCAGTTTTGCCTCCGCAATTTCCGTCTGAGCGAACTTCCGGCACCCGCTCTTCACGGAGAGGGGAAAGAGTTTCTCGCGCATAGCCGCGCCAAGACTATATTTTTCTTTTACCTGGAAAATGCATAGATCTAATCCGTCGGCTTTGCCGGGGTGGCAGTGTGAGTTCGACAGATCCGGGAATCAGAAAGTCCTAGGCTTGGATGGTTTCGAAGGGACACCCCAACTCCCCTCCCCCTCTTCCCTCTCCCCCGGGAAGAGGGGAGAAGGGGTGAAGGGTTTCTTTGCGGTCAGGCCAATTTGAGGGGCCAGCCACCGCCAAGCTCCGGCGTTGCCGGATGATGACTATTATTATAGGCTACAAATAAGGAACGACTTACAAGAAAGTCATCGTCCGTAAGTTATGGATTCTTTTGTTCAGGTCCCGAGTTGTCACACAGACTCCCAGCGAAAATGTGTTGCCGCCTGGGCGGGACCGGGTCAGGGGTTTCTTGCTCGGTTCACCCCGTTGAGGCGTTCACAAAGCGTCATTCCCAGTAAGGGATCAGCATGCGCATCATTCCCAGCCCCACGACTGAGCCTGGCATCTCTCCGCACGCCACTTCGTCTGCGCCTGCCAGGGTCCTGGTGATCGACGACGAGGAGGTGGTGGGTGCTACCTTGGGCGCTCTGCTCAAAGCGGATGGGTATGAGGTTGCCATCGCCCGCAGCGGTGAACAGGGGGTGCAATTGCTGCGCGGCGGGCACTTCGATGTGGTGATTACCGACCTCGTGATGCCCGGCCTTGACGGCATCCAAACGATTGCGGCGCTCAAGGAAGTGGATGCGGACATTGCCGTGATGATTCTCACCGGTTATGCCACGATGAACTCCACCGTCCAGGCGCTTCAGCGTGGAGCCTGCGATTTTCTGTCGAAGCCCATCAGCATGGCGCAGCTTCGTCCGGCGCTTCAGCGTGCCTTCGACAAGCGGCGCCGTGAAGGCGCCCAGGCGGAGGCCCGAACCCGCCTGCAAACCGCCGCGCTCGAATCCGCCGCCAATGGCATCGTGATCGCCGACCGCGCAGGGCGCATCCTTTGGGTGAATCCCGCCTTCACCTGGCTCACGGGCTATTCCTCCGATGAGGTTCTCGGCCAGAACCCGCGGATGCTAAAGTCCGGGGTCCACGACGCAAATTTTTATCAGGAGCTTTGGAAGACCATCCTGGGCGGAAAAGTTTGGCACGGTGAGCTCGTCAACCGCCGCAAAGACGGCACCCTTTACAACGAGGAGATGACCATCACTCCCGTGTGGGACGCGCAGGGAGCGATCAGCCAGTTCATCGCCATCAAGCAGGACATCACGGAGCGCAAACGGCGGGAGCAGGCGCTGTGGGCGAGCGAGGAGCAATTGAAAGCCATTCTCGACAACTCCACCGCGGTTATTTATCTGAAGGAAGCCTCCGGCCGCTACATCCGCGCGAACCGCGCATTCGAAATCCGGTCCGGGTTCAAGTCCGGGGATATTGCCGGAAAGACGGACCACGATTTGTTCCCGAAGGAAGTCGCGGACAAATTCCTGGCCAACGACCAAAGAGTTTTGCGCGAGCGGGCTTCTCTGGAGTTTGAGGAAAGCGACTTTCACGATGGCAAGGCGCGCACCTATCTCTCGGTGAAGTTCCCCCTCTACGACACGGAAGGGTCTCCCTACGCTATCGCCGGAATTTCCACCGAAATTACCGAGCGCAAGCAGGCGGAGCAGGCCCTGGCGCACGAGCGCGATCTGCTTCACGCCCTTATGGACAACATTTCCGACTATATCTACTTCAAGGATGCGGATAGTTGTTTCGTGCGCGTCAACAAGGCGCATGCGCAGGCGCTAGGATTGAATCATCCGCGCGAGGCCGTGGGCAGGACGGACTTCGACTTCTTTCCGCTCGAAGACGCCAAGAATTATCTCCGCGACGAATGCCTGGTGCTGGTGGCCGGGCAGCCGCTGATCGGCTGGGTGGAAAAAGTCCGGCGAGCCGACGGAACGATGGGCTGGTTTTCCTCCACCAAAGTGCCCATCCGCGACGCGCAGGGGCGCATCACCGGACTGGTGGGAGTTTCGCGCGACATCACGGAGGGGAAGCGAGCCGAGGAGGCGCTGCAGGAAAGCGAGGAGCGTTTCCGAAGCTTTGCCGCCTCCGCCCAGGACGCCATTGTCCTGCTCGATAGCGAGGGAGCGATTTCCTACTGGAACGACGCGGCGGAAAGGATATTCGGATATTCCAGCCAGGAAATTCTGGGTAAGAAGGCGGATGAGGTTCTGGTGCCCGAACAATATCGGGAGGCGTTCCGGGAGGGCTTTCTCCACTTCCGGCCGGATGGAGAAGCAACGGCCACGGGGAATCGGCTGGAACTGATCGCCCTTCGCAAGAACGGAAGTGAATTCCCCGTGGAAATTTCGGTATCGGCGCTGCAACTCCGCAAGAAGCGGGCAATTCTTGGAAGCTTGCGTGACATTTCTGAGCGCAAGCAGGCGGAGGCAGCTTTGGTCCGCTACGCCCAGGATCTGGAAGCATCGCAAGCGGCGCAGATCCGGCACGCGGAGGAGTTGGCGCGTTCCGTCGAGGAGTTGGCCCATGAGCGCGACCTGCTGCGCACCCTCATGGACAACATACCTGACGCCATCTGCTTCAAGGACGCCGGTGGCCGCTACACCCGCGTGAACTCCGCCCAGGCCCGTCTGATGGGATTAAAAAGTTCGGCCGAAGCAGTCGGCAAAAGGGATCTGGATTTCTTCTCGCCTGAGGATGCCCAGCGCTACCACGAGGCCGAGCGCAAGGTCCTTGAAACAGGTGAACCGCTCATCGGCAACCTCGAAATGCGCCCAGATGCCGGTGGAATTGTCCGCTGGGTTTCCAATACAGAAGTCCCTGTGAAGGACGCGCAGGGGAAGGTGACCGGAATCGTGGGCGTCGCCCGCGACGTCACGGAGTGGAGGTCCGCCGCCGAGGCCCTGCGTCAAAGCGAGGAGCGCTATCGCGAGCTCATCGAAAATGCCAGCGACATTGTTTACACCTCGGATCTGGAAGGCTACCTCACTTCACTGAACCGCGTGGGGAGGCAGCTCCTGGGTTATTCGCCAAAGCAAGTGGCCGAGCTGGACATCTGGCAATTGGTGGACAGCAAGCACTGGGACCAGCTCAAAACCGGGCGCCAGCGGTTGCTGGCGGGCGAAGCCGATGTCCACATGGAAGTGGAGGTCAAAGCCCAGGATGGCCGCCGGGTGATGCTGGATGTCAAACCCCGCCTGGTTTTCGAGGACGGCAAAGCGGTGGGGGTGCAGGGCATCGGGCGGGACATTACCGGCCGCGACGTCGCGGAACTGGAACTGCGGCACGCCCAGAAGCTCGAATCGGTGGGGCGGCTGGCTTCGGGAATTGCCCATGAAATCAACACTCCCATCCAGTTTGTCGGCGATAACACACGCTTCGTGCAGGATTCCTTTGACAGTCTCAGTGCCTTGCTGGGCAAATACCAGGAGTTGCGGGACGCTGCCGCCTCCGAGGCGGCATTGGCTGAAACCCTGGCCTCTGTCCGTCAGGTGGAGGAGGAAACGGACTGTGCCTACCTGCTGGAGGAAATTCCCAAGGCCCTCTCCCAAACCCTCGAGGGTGTTACGCGTGTGGCCACCATCGTGCGCGCCATGAAGGAGTTTGCCCATCCGGAAAGCAAGGAAATGGCAGCCGCCGACCTCAACAAAGCCCTTCAGAGCACCCTCACGGTGGCCCGCAACGAGCTGAAGTATGTCGCCGACGTGGATGTGGAGTTGGGTGAAATCCCTCCCGTGGTTTGCAACGTCGGTGATTTGAACCAGGTCTTCCTGAATTTGCTGGTCAACGCCGCCCATGCCATCGCGGATGTTGTGAAAGGCTCCGGCGACAAGGGAAAGATCCGCGTGCACACGGCAACGGAGGGGGACACCGTGTTGATTGCGATCTCGGATACCGGCAGCGGCATTCCCGAGGCCATTCGCACCAGAGTATTTGACCCTTTCTTCACCACCAAGGAAGTGGGGCGCGGAACGGGGCAGGGATTGGCCATTGCCCGCTCCGTGGTGGTGGAGCGCCACAGGGGCACATTGACGTTTGATAGTGAAGTTGGAAAGGGAACCACTTTCTACATCCGTTTGCCCATCGAGCCCCCGGAATCCTCCAAGGAGGGAAAAGCAATATGCGACGAATAATTTTCGTGGATGACGAGCCCAGAATCCTGGAGGGCTTACAGCGCCTGCTGCGTCCCCAGCGGACAGAGTGGGACATGGCTTTCGCCCCCGGCGGCGCGGCCGCGCTGGCCCTGATGGAGGCCATGCCTTTCGACGTGATCGTCTCCGACATGCGCATGCCGGGAATCGACGGCGCGGCCTTGCTCACCCGCGTGCGTGACCTTTATCCCGAGGTGGTGCGAATCGTCCTCTCCGGCCATACGGAAATGGCCACGGCGCTTCAGGTGGTCCCAGTGGCGCACCAATTCCTGGCCAAACCCTGCGACGCAGAAATGCTGCGCGTGGGCATTGAACGCGCCTGCCACCTGAAGGGCCTGTTGCACGATGAGGCCATTCGCCGCACCGTGGGGGCGGTGGGCGATCTTCCTTCCATTCCTCGCATCTACGAAGCTTTGACGAATGCGCTGATGGATCCGGACGTCTCCCTCACCAAAGTGACCAAGATTGTTGAGCAGGACGTGGGCATCTGCGCAAAAATCTTGCAACTTGTGAACTCCGCGTTCTTCGGCGTCTCTCATACCATGACCAACATTCAGAATGCCGTCAGCTATCTCGGCATCAACACGCTTCGAAGCCTGGTGCTTTCGGTGGAGATCTTCAGGACCTTTCAGCCCAAGGCAAAAATTGAGGGATTCTCCCTCGAAGCTCTTCATCGCCACGCACAGCTTACCGCCCAGATTGCCCGGCGCCTTCCCATGCCCAAGCATCTGATTGACATCGCCATGGTGGCGGGCATGCTCCACGATGTGGGCAAATTGATTATGGCCTGGAAGCTTACGGAGCGAATGGAGAAAGCGCTGGCGGAGGCGGGCGCGTCGCAAATTCCGCTCTACCAGGCGGAGGAACGGCTTGAAGGGTTCGGCCACGCGGAAATTGGCGCGTACCTCCTGGGGTTGTGGGGATTACCTTACACCGTGGTGGAAGCCGTGGCGCTCCACCACCGCCCGAATCGCGTCCCCCATCAGGGCTTCGACGCAATTTCGGCTGTTTATGCCGCCAACCTTCTCGCCCATGGTGTGGAAGACCCCGCCCGCGGAGACTCCTCGCTTTATAACCTGGAGAAATTCCAGGAGGAGATCAACGAACTTGGAATCGGCGGGCAGATGCCCGAGTGGCAGGCTATGGTGAAGGAAATGCCGGCCATGGCGGTGGAGGCTTAGATATGGCGGACAAGATTCTGCTGGTGGATGATGAGCCGTCAGTCTTGCAAGGCTACCAGCGGCTGCTCCATTCGCAATTTCACGTCACGACCGCCGTGGGCGCCAAGAGTGGATTGCAGACCATTAACCGCCAGGGGCCGTTTGCGGTGGTCGTTTCCGACATGCGCATGCCGGAAATGGACGGCATTGAATTCCTGCGCCGCGTTCTGACCGTCGCTCCGGAGACGGTACGCATCATGCTGACGGGAAATTCCGATCAGCAGACGGCCGTTGGCGCCGTGAATGAAGGCAGCATCTTCCGCTTTCTCACCAAGCCCTGCAACAAGGAAACCCTCTCCAAAACCCTCATGGAGGGCTTGGCGCAATACCGCATGGTCTGCGCCGAAAAAGAGGTTCTGGAAAAAACTTTGAAAGGGATGATCTCCATCCTGACGGAGGTCCTGAGCGTGGCGTGCCCCGCCGCGTTCAGCCGCGCCGCGCGCGTGCGTCGCTATATCCAGCACGTTGCCGAGCGCCTATCACTGCCCAATTCCTGGAAGTATGAAGTGGCGGCGATGCTTTCGCAGCTCGGCTGCGTTACCCTCGAGCCCGAGACGATTGAGGCGATCTATTCCGGGGGCGAGCTTACCCCCGCAGACCAGGCTCAATTCTTGAACCACCCGCAAATTGCCCAGGACCTGCTCAAGAACATTCCGCGCATGGAACCTGTGGCCTGGATGATTGCCCATCAGAATCAGCCCTTGCCCAAGGATTGGAATGTGAGCGACCGGGAAATGAAAGAAATGCGGCTGGGCGCGCAGCTCATCCGCGCCGCGCTCGCCTTCGACCTTCAATTGCGCAAAGGCTGCTCGCGCCTGGATGCCGCGCACTTCCTCTCCATGAAATTCGCCGACCTCGACAGCAAAGTCGTGGAAGCCATGATTGAACTTGAGCCGGAGTCCGCCGGCATGGACTCGCGCACCGTCTCCATCTCCGCACTCTCGACCGGCCTGATCCTCGAACAGGAAGTCAGGTCCAAAAACGGAATCCTCATCGCCGCCAAGGGTCAGGAAATTACCTCCCCCATGCTCCTCAAGCTCAAGAGCTTTTCAGCCAAGGGTTCAATTGATGACCAGGTGGTTGTTTCCCCGCGCAAGCTTGCCTGAGGTGCGAAATTCGGTCCCTTCAAGCGTCTCCGGCATTTTTGCCGAAAAGCGTTCTCAAGCCTTGTTGCCCGGCACGCCTGGCCAGTAGGAACGCCGCAGTTCCGGCTCCCATTCCAGAACAAACCGTTGCCAACGTCCAGCCCAGCCCTTGCGGCTCGAGGAGCGAGAGCATCATCACAAGAATAAGCAGGTAGCCAGTGATCACTGCCACGGCCATCGCCATCGTTTTCAGCGCATCCCATTTGGAACCGGCCTCCGGCTTTGCGTAAGTGCCGCGCAGGAGCGTCATTTCCTCCGGTTTATATGACCGGTTGAGGCTCCACCACGCCGCTCCGGCAAGTACAAGAAGCTCGATCGGGCGCAGGTGCCTTTCGAGCGGCGTGTATTCATGGCCCTCGAGCGAGGCGGGAACAACCGCATACAAGGAGTGGCCAACTGCGCTGGCCACACCTACCGTCAAGGGGCTTACGATCAATGTATACAAAAGACCGATTACTCCCGAAGACAGGAAATCGATGACGAAAGTGGATTTGAATTTCTCCGAGCGCTGGTCAAACGGTCTGGTCAGGACACGCGCCATCCAGAAACCCAACATGGTCCCGCCAAACTCAAACGGCAGGTCGATTTCATCGTTCGAATGAGGATTGGGGATGTACCCCGCCTTTTCCACCCATGCCTGGGTAAAAAACCAGAAGAGTCCGACATACATCAGAATTCGTGCGAACCGCAACGCCTGGTCAAGGTCAAGCGACGCATCGGAAGCCGGCGCGCTCAGGCTGATGGGATCCCGATCCCGAAAGGCATTGTAGATTTTGATGAAAACAAGGGCGAAAAGAACGCTGACAATCGCCGGACCCATGAGGAAGTCGTTCCAGTGCGAGTATTCCATCCGGTAAAGAAACTTGCCGAGCGAAGGAACGATTTCATTCAGGCCCTTGGAAATCCACGTTCCAGGCCCGAAAAAGTGCACAAAATATTTGAAATGGAACTTGCCGTCGTTTCTGAACTCGGCAAAAAACCCGATCGTGCACGTGGCGAGGATGGAAAGCAAAAGGCGTGTTTTCGGCGAAATCGGGAAGGTGTGTGATGAAAACAGAATTCCAAGCGCCATTGCGGCGCCGGCCATCGCCAGCATGCCGAAATTCCTGGCCCAAGGCAGATACGGCAGAGCCGCTCCCAAATTGCCGCGCACCCACGCCCAGTAAAGCGCGGTATAGCCCGTCACAAGAAAGATGGGGAAAGAGACAATCAAGAAAGCTGCGGTAAAAAAGACGAGGCGGTTTTTCCAGGGGCTCATGACTTCTCCCGGAATTTGGGCTCGGTGTCCGTGCTCGACAAAAGCCCTTCGGTTGCTTGTGTGCAATCACATGGAGCGATCCCGGTTCCAAAATCGCTTGTTTGCGAAAGCCTTGCCGGAGCCGGATTTGAAATATCTTTCCAACTCTCTAGCCAGAGCCTCAGTATCGACGGCGATGTAACTTTTCAATCTGGCGGGGAGATTCTGCTTTGTTGAGGTAACTTGCCCAGATTGGTGAGATGAAAGACGACGCCTCAGATCGTTCGTCGATACAACATAAACATCATTGTCGATGAGTTGAAGGAAGTATACGTACCACATAGGTGCGAGTCTCCCTTCGCTGAACAGAAGCCTCGGGAGACACCCAGCTCCTGGTGGTCTGCCTTCGAGGTGGCCCGCC
>JASHTO010000240.1 GCA_030040515.1 Terriglobia bacterium | reverse complement strand
AGCCAACAAAGTGGAGTGGGAGATTGACCCGGACCTAACACAGCACTACGGAGAGGAGTGCCGGGACTTGCACATCATCCTCATCGACGACGATGTCGAGAACGTCTTCCTCAGTTCCTATGCCTGGTGGACGGCCACGGAGCGAAAGTGCTGGGGCGACGGCGCCTCAGCCACCCGGCGCACACAAGAGAAGCCGGGCGGCCAGCCCTGGACCGGATGCGGCAGCGGTTGCCCGGAGTTGGCCGCAGGCCAATGCAAGCCGGGCGGAGACCTGCGCTTTATGCTGGCAGACTTCCCGCGCTTGGGGAGCGTTTGCCGCATCCACACATGCTCGTATCGCTCCATCCGACAGATCCACTCCGCGCTTCAAGAGATCCAGACTTTCACAGGTGGCCGGCTCGCCGGGATCACGGCCAAGCTGACGGTTCGCCCGGAGGAGGCCAGCTACTTCGACCGCAAGGAAAAGAGGAAGAAGACAACCTCCATCTGGGCGCTGAGCCTGGGGGTCGAAGGGGACGACATGAGGAAGTTGATCGCTAACCTGACGGAGAACGCGCGCCTCTTCGCCGAGAGTCGCAAGCTGCTTGGTTCGAGCGGCAAGGTCTTTGAGGTCGTCGAGGACGAGCAGGAGCAGGCTCCAGAGGTCGCAGCGGAATTCTACCCGGCACCGGCGAATGACTCTCCTCCTGCCGAAAACGGGGAAACCAGACCTTCCACAGATACAATTTCAACCGGTGCTGCGCCGAAGTCCGTCGAGAAACCTTCCTCGCCCCCAAATGGACCAGTCCCTACTAAGGGCAACGGATCGCCTAAGTCAACGGCAGGCGTGGCAGCCCCACCTCCTGCGCCCAAGAACGACAAGGGACCCACCCTGCCAGCGACGGGAACAGCCCCCTCACAACCTGCGCACAAAAACGGCGATGCCCCGGGGGCGGCTCCGAGTTTCAACCAACTCCGCAACGAGTTCCTGACCGCAGCACGCCGCGTGGCCACAACCAAGAAGCAGCCCATTGGCGAGGTAGTGGAATGGGCAAGCGGCGGCACATTCAAGTACGGCGACGTTGGCCGGATGACGGAAGCCGATGCCCCCAAGCTGCGCTCCGCTGCTCAAGTCATTGCTTCGGCTGCTACTGGTATAAGTCACTAACCTGATGCTTCCCCGTACTCAGATCCGCAGTTAGCTCTCCTTTCCCTCTCGCCCCTTGCCGGAGCGTCGACTGACCACCACGATTCTCATCCGTGGAGAATGGCCGACGCTCCGCGCGCCTTGTCGGTCACTCTGAAGTTAGCGGCGCTGAGACGACCGAACATACTTCACGGAAAATCCCGAGATAACCCACAGGCCGATGTTGGATAATTGGTACGAGGGACCAACCGGCTGGTTTTGCACCCACTTGAGACTTGGCGCGTTTGCACGAGAGGTTGTCGCGTGTTGCGGAATCCTCCATAATTGAACCGTTTCGCGGATTTGCCATCGGCCTGCAAAGAATGGCTGCAGACTAATGGACAAATGGCCGCACTGCATTAACATGAAGCCAACGGTCTACTTGGAAACAACCATTCCGAGCTATCTCACGTCGAGGTTGAGCCGGGATTTGGTCATTGCCGGCCACCAGCAGGTGACGAAAGAATGGTGGGAGAAGCGCCTGGGTGCCTTTGAGGTTTACATTTCGCAGTTAGTCATCGATGAAGCCAAAGCTGGCGATCCCGACGCCGCACGAGAAAGAATGCTGATCCTCCGAGACTTTCCTTTGCTTGATATAACACCGGAGGTTGGGAACCTTGCTTCTGCTATTCTGGGTTCCGGCATTTTTCCCCGGAAGGCGGTGACGGATGCAGCGCATATCGCCATTGCGGCTGTGCACGGGATCGATTTCCTGCTAACGTGGAATTGCGCCCATCTTGCCAATGCCGCCATCGCTCGGGATGTGGCGAAAATCTGTCGGGAATATAATTGGGTTCCCGCGACGATTTGTACACCGGAGGAGCTGTCTTAGGAGGGCTTTCCATGGCCGTCGATTACATTGTGGACGAAGTGCGACGCGCTCGCCAGGAACTGGCGGCCAAGCACCGGTTTGACGTCAAGGCAATTCTCGCCGCTGCCAAAAAACGACAACGCCGGTCCAGGCACAAAGTTGTTTCCCTCGTTCCTAAGGAGGGGTTGACCGTCGCGCCCCCGGAACCTTCGCTGGGCGATCGCCCCTAACGTCCGTCGGCGCTAGGAGCTTCCCTTCATGAGCCCGTGTCCAAACCGCGCCATTTTCTCAACGGTTTCAAAATGATTTGAGTCAATTCCATCGATACCGGGGAATCCGGTACGTGAGATGGCCATCATTGGCGATAAATCCCCGAGTACCCAACGAAGAGTGCCGAGTCGCGAGGAATTCTTTGGGCTGCATCGGTGAGCAAAGGTTGGCCGCCTTTGGGGGTACGAGGATCTCCGGTGGCTCTCGGGCAAAATCTCGCGTATTCTGCATCCCACAATTAACCTGTATTTTCACCCGCCAATACGTACGCCAATTAAAGGAGGAGAGATGTTCGGAGAGATGAAGATAAGTCCGGTGCTTTCGTTAACCCCAAGGGAGACCGTGGACCAAGCGGCTAACAAACTGTTAGAGTTTGCTGAATTCCCGCAAGTCCTTCGTTGGTTTCAGTTTCCAACTGCTCTGGTGGTTCTTCTTGCGCATGTTGACCATCCTGAAGACGGGGCGGTCTACATCTACGACCGGAAAAAGTGTGTCTGGCTTTGGGTAGATTTTGACGACCAGAACTATGGCGGATACAGCCCGCAGGAGTTTGATCTGCTGGTTGAGCGGTGTCATTTCTTATGGCTGGCGGCATCCCCGTGCCTGCTAAGGTCGCCCGTGCAATGGCTGGTCAATCCCGGCCAGCCCGCGATCGTTGGAAGACTCCCAGTATAAGACCTGTCCTCGCACAGGCTAACAAGGGTGTTTTCCCTTCTCCGCTGTAACTCTCTGAAAAGCTAGTCCTTAGGCAAACGCTTGTCGGCCGTTTGACAGAAAATATTCTTCGTTTTACCACCACATTATGGAGATGTGGCGCCCACCTGACTTCAGGGAGGAGAAAATGCGGAAGCTTCGCCTAAAAGCTCCCGCCAGTCTGGTGGCGGACTACTTCCGCCTCTTCGTAAACCGGCGGGCGTACACCCTCCAATCCGACAAACCGCAAGCAGAAAGCGGTCGGCACTACTATTTCCGTCCTTCTGACAAGAAATCCGGCCAGGGCCTCAGCTTATCCGCTGACACTCTACGGCGGCACATCGAAGGGGAAATCACAATCGCTCTTTACGCAATCAATCCAACAACGCAACGGTGTAAGTGGGTGGCAATCGACGCCGATTACAAGGACGCGCTCACCGACCTCATCAAGCTTGGTTACTACCTGAAACAGGATGGAGTGGAATCGGCACTCGAAAAGAGCAATCGCGGTGGACACCTGTGGATTCTCATGGCGGAGCCGCTGCCCGCCCGGGATTGCCGGATCTACGTATACGACCTTGCCCTTCGCCTGGGCGTGCCGGTAAAGGGAAGTGGTTTGCGGGAAGGGATCGAAGTCTTTCCCAAGCACGACGAGTTGAAGCCCGGTGAGTACGGGAATGCGATCCGCGGCCCATTGGGCATTCACCGGGCTGCGGCCAAGCGATTCTGGTTCTACGGCGCTGACTACGATCTTGAGAAACAAATGCGCTACCTGAATTTAATTGCCAAGGTGAATGGTTCCCAACTCGCCCGGCTCATAGCCGGAAAGCC
>JASHTO010000239.1 GCA_030040515.1 Terriglobia bacterium | reverse complement strand
CGCCAATCGCCGTGCCGTAGGGGAATTCCAGGCAACCGATGCCGGCGATGACCATGCAGAAGGTTCGAGACCTCCGCCGCTTCACGGATCGTGCCGCCCAAAACCGCAGAAAGGCCATCCCTCCGGCCAAAACGAAAAATACCAGCCCCATGCCGCCGAAGATCCATCCAATAAAGGCCGGCGGCGGCCCGTTCGCTCCGCCCGCACCCGCCGGCAAGTGAGCAAACCCAATACCCATCACAATTCCGATGAACAAGTAGAACAGCCCGAAGCAGGCAAAAAAGGCCGCAAACCCCGCCGATATCATGTACCCGAGCGAGACGAGCCTGAGATGCTCATCGTCAATAATCACCTGGCGACTAATTTCTTCCGGCATTGACCACCTCCGATTGCGGCAAGCGTATCACGAAAGGACGAGCACGAGCACCCGCGGGTACGCAAGTATCGGCACGTAGGGGCGGCCCTCGCCCTGCGACCCACAGCCGTCTTCGGGCGACGGGTCGCGGCCGCTCCCGCCCAGGCGGGGCAACCACGAGGGTTGCCCCTACGATCTGTCTGCCGGGTCAAAATTTCTAGCAATTGCTGGCGCTACTGCTCGCGGCGCGTCATGTGGTTGCCTTGCGGAACTATACAGAGCGACATAAATTGTAGCGGCGCTCTACGACCCGTCGCCCGAAGACGGCTTTGGGTCGCAGGGCGAGCGCCGACCGGCGGTCATAGACCGCCGCTACAGCCAAATATGCAAACACTTATGTCGTTCCGTATAAATACGGCGCTGCCGGAGGATGATTACTCGAATTTCGAGTTTCTTCCATTAGGCGTCGCACCCTTGCTTCTCCAGCTCCACGGGGCGATTCACACCTCGGAGCAGCACCGCGCCGCAAATCAAATTGCTGATGTAAAATATTGGGAGCCCCTCTGGTCAGGTTTGCGCCGGCATCCGCGCGTGGTCCTGCTTTTTCGGAAAAATGCGGATTGACGAGGTGAAGCAGGCACTGCTGCCGATTAATCCCGCAGAGCGCCTGCGCATGGCGAGGGGTGGGACGGCGACGCACAGGAATTTGGCTCGAACTCGAATACCATGAAGAACGATTTTTTCCAACTTCTGCGCCAGAACCGCAACTATCGCTACACCTGGATCGGCCAGGTGGTGAGCGAAATCGGCGATCACTTCAACAACATCGCCGTGTTCAGCCTGGCAATGGAGACCACACACTCGGGCCTGGTGGTGAGCGGCGTGATGCTGTCGCGGGCGATTCCGGCGGTGATGGCGGGACCGCTGGCGGGCGTAATCCTCGACCGCTTTGACCGCAAGCGCATCATGCTGGCGAGCGACCTGACTCGCGCCATGGTGGCGCTGGCGTTCGTCTTCACCGTTCATCAGGCAAAGCCTTCGCTGCTCTACGGTCTGAGCGCGCTGCTGATGTTCGCTTCGCCGTTTTTTACCAGCGGACGCACGTCCATTCTGCCCACCATTACCAAGCGCGACGAACTGCACACCGCAAACTCCCTGACGCAAACAACGCAATGGATGACGCTGACAGTGGGAACCATGGTGGCCGGGTTCAGCGCCGCGACCCTCGGTTACAAGTGGGCGTTCGTGTTGAATTCGCTCTCCTTTTTCGGTTCGGCGCTCTGCATCGGGCAGTTGCGCGTGCCGGGTAGCTTTCGCGCCCGGCGCCGCCATGCGCTGACTGAGGAGCAGGTTGTGAGACCCTGGCACGAGTACAAGGAAGGCCTGCGCTACATGCGCTCCTCACCGCTGATCCTGGGAATCGGGCTGGTGGGGGTGGGCTGGGCCACGGGCGGAGGCGCGGCGCAAATCCTATTCACGCTGTTCGGCGAGCAGGTATTCAACCGCGGCCCGGCGGGAATCGGCATGGTGTGGAGCGCTGCGGGCGCAGGCTTGCTGGTGGGCGGGGCCGTTGGCCACATGCTGGGCGATCGCATCAGCTTTCGCACCTATAAGCGCGTCATTTCCATCTGCTATATCGTTCACGGCGGCGCCTATGTGATCTTCAGCCAGATGACGAGCTTCGCCTGGGCGCTATTCTTTATCGCTCTCTCGCGCGCGGGCGTGGCGGTCAGTTCCGTGCTGAATGTCTCGCAGTTGCTCCGGCGCGTTCCGGATGAATTCCGCGGCCGGGTGTTCTCGACGGTGGAATCGCTGGTATGGTCCACGATGATCGGCTCCATGACCGCGGCGGGCGTTGCGTCCGAGTATGAGAGCCCGCGTACCATTGGCTTTGTGGCCGGAATCCTGAGCTCCACCACCGCCATCTTTTGGGGCTGGGCCAATTGGAAAGGAAAACTTCCCGAACCGCAGCCTCTCAGCATCGAACCTGAAGAAGTGGAAGTGCACGGCGAGCCGACGGTGTAAGAACGATAGAGCAGGGAACAACGACCAGGATTTATGAGCGAACCGAAACCCCTGGCATTGATCACCGGCGCCTCCAGCGGCATGGGCGCGGTGTTTGCGCAGACGCTGGCGGCGCGTGGTTACGAGCTGGCGCTGGTGGCGCGGCGCGAGGACCGTCTGCGGCAGCTTGCCGATTTGTTCGAAAGGCAATTCAAGGCAAATTGCACCGTGCTGCGCGCCGATTTAACCCGCGAGGAGGACTTGCGCGCGGTGGAGGAATTTCTCGCCGGCGCCGAAAATCTTCAGATGCTGGTGAACAACGCCGGGTTCGGAACCCTCGACCGGTTTTCCGGCGGGCCCGTGGAAAGCCACGACGCCATGCATCGCCTGCACGTGCTGGCGACGATGCGATTGACGCACGCGGCGCTGCGCAACTTCGCTCCGCGCGGCAAGGGTGACATCATCAACGTTTCATCCGTCGCGGCTTTCATTCCCGCTCCGCGCGGCGCGAGCTACTCCGCCACCAAAGCCTGGATGAACTGCTTCACCGAAGGTCTCTATCTTGAGCTGAAGAATGCCCGCTCGCACGTGCGCGTGCAGGCGCTGTGCCCGGGATTCACGATGACGGAGTTCCATGACGTTCTGGGAACCGGCCGCGGCTTTATTTCGAGCAGGTGGTGGATGTCCGCCGAGGATGTTGTGAAGGACTCGCTGCGCGGTCTCGAGAAGGGAAAGTTATTTGTCGTTCCAGGCTGGCGGTACAAACTGCTTGTGGCGTGCGCGCGCAGGATGCCGCGAAGTGTTCTGCACTTTGCGCTCACCAAAGGCCCGGCGAGTTTGCGGCGCGAGCGCGTGAAGCTACAGAAACCCGAACAGAACTAAGGTCACAGGTTTGGTATACAACTAATTGAAAACGCAGGTGCATCCAGGGATGTGCATGAAAACAAAGAATTGCAGGTGACGGTAGTGGGTCAATTTGAAATTTCGGCGTAGGGGCACCTCTTGCGGGTGCCCTACCCAATGTCGCTGGACTGAAGGGCAGGGACAAGCCCTGCCCCTACGGAATTCATCCACTACGCGGCTGACAGTTCGCCGAGAAGTTGTTGAAACCAAAGGGCAGGGGTTGACCACCGACGCTTTGACGCATACATCGCGATTCAGCCAAAGTCCCCAAGACGTGATTCCCCCTCATAAGCGGACAAAAAGTCCATGGAAAACTAAGGAGCAGGAGCGGAGCGAATGGGGTTCAATTCCATAATTTCTTCCAGCCAGCCGATGTATATGCGCAGGGCGGGAGAAAGGTGAAACCCTAAAACCCACGAATACGTCTGATTCAAGGTAAGGGACATGCCGGTATGAGGTAAGGGCGTTGGATGGACACGCCTTCTTGAGCTTCCCACGGTCACACTTTCCCTCGGGAAGCAATTGTGCCTCTGGAGATTCGTTCGTCGAGAAGAGGCCAATCCCTATAGCCAGTCGCTAGTCGCACCCGTCGTGGCGCGATTTGAGGATTGAGAATGAAATTTAGTATTTCAGGCCAGCAAGCGGCACTGGCAGCTTTACTGCTTGCTTTCTTGATCTCGCCCGGAGCGTTGCTGGGACAAGATTCGAGTGGTGCGATCCATGGCCAAATCTCTGACCCCTCCGGCGCCGCCGTTCCCTCCGCCCGCGTCGCGGCCGTATCGCCGACGGGTGTAACCAAGGCGGGCACGGTGCATTCCGATGGATCGTACGACATCACCGGCCTGACGCCGGGAACTTATACGGTGCGAGCGCGCGCCAAAGGCTTCGAGATATTCGAGCAGCCGACCGTCCAGGTGGCGGCGGGCAAAACCTCAAAACTGAACATCCCGCTGAAGATCGTTGAGGAAGTGGAAAAAGTGCAAGTCACCGAGCAAAGCACCCAGGTGAGCGTCAATCCCACGGAAAATGCCAGCGCCATTGTAATTAAGGGCGAGGATTTGAACGCGCTTTCCGACGACCCGGATGAGTTGCAATCGGAACTGGAAGCGCTGGCCGGGCCCTCCGCCGGCCCCAATGGCGGCCAGATTTATGTGGATGGATTCACCGCCGGCCAGCTTCCCCCCAAGGCGGATATTCTGGAAATCCGCATCAATCAGAACCCCTTTTCAGCCGAGTATGACAAGGTGGGCTACGGACGCATCGAAATTACCACGCGGCCGGGTTCCAGCAAGTTTCACGGCCAGCTTATGGGCGATCTCAACGCCTCGCCCTTCAACACTCGCAACCCCTTCGCCGTGCAGGAGCCGGGCTACCACACGGAGTACTATAACGCCAACGTGGGCGGGCCCATCAACAAGAAGGCCTCATTCTTCTTCAGCTTCTTCCGCCGCGACATTGGCGACGAATCGGTGGTGAACACTTTCGATCTCGACCCCACGACGCTCGAGGAAGTTCCGATCAGCCAAGCCGTAGCCAGCCCGCGCACGCTGACCAACCTGAGCCCGCGGATTGACCTGCAGCTGAGTACCAACAACGTGCTCTCGGTGCGCTATCAGTTCTACGACAACAATTTTCATAACAGCGGCGTGGGGTCGTCGGGCGGAACCACCAGCCTTGCCAGCCAGGGAATCGACACGCACAGCGATGAGCACACCGTGCAGGTGAGCGACACGGACGTCATCAGCGCCAAGAAACTGAACCAATTTCGGTTCCAATACCTGCACGACGACGCGACAACCGTGCCCCAAACCATCGCCCCCACCCTTACCGTGCAGGGAGCATTCACGGGCGGCGGAAATTCCACCGGAACTTCCACGGACGTTCAGGACCATTACGAAGTGCAGAACCTCACTTCATTTTTTATCGGCAAGCACACGCTGGTGGTGGGCACGCGGCTGCGCGATATCCAGGATGCGAGTACTTCCATTGCCAACTTTAACGGAACTTTTACTTTCGCCTGCCTGGTGGTTACTTCAACCTGCACGCCCCCGGCGCCGCAAACTTCTTATCAGGTGGCGGAGCAGAACCTCCAGGCGTGCGCCAACAGTGGAGGAAGCAATTGTGAGACGAGCGGCGCGGCGCAATTCCTGATTACCGCCGGGACCCCCACCTCCAACATCAATATGTTTGACGTGGGGCTGTTCGCCCAGGATGACTGGAAGGCTCGTCCTAACCTCACGCTCAGCGCGGGGTTGCGCTGGGAGTCGCAGACGGGAATTGCCGATCACTCGGATTTTGCCCCGCGCCTGGGCCTTGCCTGGGGCCTCAATCCTCACAAGAATGGCGGTGCGAAGACCGTATTGCGCGCGGGCTTCGGCATTTTCTACGACCGATTTCCGGAAAACCTGCTGCTCCAGGCGGAGCGGCTGAATGGCACAACGCAGCAGGAATACATCGTGCCGGACCCCACCTTTTTCCCCGTCATTCCCAGCATCAGCAGCCTGGCCGGCTTCCAGGAGACGCCGACACGGTATCAGATCGACCCCCACTTCCGGGCGCCTCAAATCATCGAGTCGGCGGCGAGCATTGAGCAGCAGGTTACGCGCAACGCCAAAATCGCCGTAACCTATCTCAATTCTCACGGCGTTCACCAGCTTCTCACCAACGATATTAATGCTCCCCTGCCTGGCACATTCACCCTCGGCGATCCGCAGACGGGCACCCGGCCCTACGGCAACTCCGTGGGAAACATCTACGATTTCCAGTCCACGGGCCTCTTCAATCAGAATCAGATCATCGTCAACGCCAATACACAAATTAACAGCAAGTTTTCTCTCACGGGATATTACACACTGGGTTTTGCCAATGCGAACACCAACGGAAACAACGGCGGATTGATTATGAATCCGTATGACATCGCGGAAAACTACGGCCGGGCGCCTTTCGACGTCCGCCATCGGGTGTTTCTGATTGGCAACTGGAACCTGCCGCATCGATTCAGCCTGAGCCCGTTTTTGGTGGCGGCCACGGGTACACCCTTCAACGTCACCGTGTCTCAGGACTTGTTCGGCACCGGCACATTCAATGCCCGGCCGGCTCTGGCTCCGGCCGGCGCGACGTGCGGCGGCAGCATTGTGTGCACCTCGATTGGCAACTTCAGCACGCTTCCGCCCAATGCGCAGGCGATTATTCCTCCCTATGGTTACCAGAACCCCGGGCAAATTACCTTCAACCTGCGTTTGAGCAAAACCATCAGTTTCGGCAAGGAAGTTGGCACACGGTCTGTAGGGGGCGGCGGCTATGGCGGCGGACATGGCGGGCACGGCGGGGGGAGAGGTCCCGGCGGCGGCCTTGGCCCCGGAGGATTGAATGGAGGCGGTCAGGGCGGCATGTTCGGCCGCGGAAACACAACCACCAACCGTCGATTCACTATGACCTTCAGCGCCAATGCCCGGAACCTTTTTAACGACGTCAACCTCGGCCCGCGCACCGGAACGCTGGGCTCGCCGCTGTTTGACCAGTCGAATTCTCTGGGAGGGCTCTTTGGCAGCAGTGCAGCTCAAGCCTCCAATCGACGCATTGATTTTCAGGTAGTCTTTACGTTTTAATATTGAACGGGTAATCAAGCGGTGGGGAAACAGTTCGACCAGGAAGCGGCGAATTAATTTCGCCGTGGGGCGGCCTCGCGCCGCCGCTGCATTCTCCCCCATAACCAAAATTCTCAGGAGTACCCGAATCGAGGAAGTGGGCCGAACTGCGACCCCACCTTCTCCCTCGCGTTCACCGCGGTGTTTGGAGACACGCATGAGATTGCAGATTCTTGCACGAAGCTCTCGCCTCCCGTGGTTCCTGTTATTTGCGCTGCTCTTTCCCGGATTCCTGTTCGCGCAGACGCCCTCCGGATCGGTGAAAGGCCAGATTTCGGACCCCTCGGGAGCCAGCATCCCCTCCGCGCGGGTTGCCGCAGTGTCTTCAAACGGGCAAGTCAAGGTGGGCGTGGTTCATGCGGATGGAACCTACGAAATCAACGGACTCTTGCCTGGAATTTATACCCTGCGGGCGCGGGCCAAAGGCTTTTCACCTTTTGACCAGCCCGGCGTTGAGGTGGTTGCCGGCAAAACCGCCAGGGTGAATATCTCGCTCCAAATCGCGCAGGAGGTGGAGAAGGTTCAGGTCACGGACTCCA
>JASHTO010000238.1 GCA_030040515.1 Terriglobia bacterium | reverse complement strand
CAGTCCCATCATCACACGCTGGAAGGCCCCGCGGAGCACCATCTGGACAACTCTTGACTGATTGGCTCCCAGCGCCATGCGAATGCCAATCTCATTGGTGCGCTGCGCAACGGTGTAGGCGGTTACTCCGTACAGTCCCACCGCGGCCAGCAGCAACGCGACAACTCCGAACAGTCCGGCCAGGCTGGCCACGGCGCGCTCCTGATCAAAGGAGAGATCAACCTGCTCCTGCAACGTTCTGATGCTGATCAGGGTCATGTTGGGATCCACTTCCGCCAGGGTACGCCTCAGCAGCGGCTCAAGCGTGGCGATGGGTTGGCGAGTCACCAGCAAGATCCCCTCGATGTAGTGGGAGCTGATTTCGAGCCTCTTCATCAAGTCCTGCTTGTAGTCGGTGGTCTGTTCAAGAGGGAGATAATACATCGGGAACGTGGGGAGCCTGAAGCCCCAACCTGCAAATCTCGCGTCACGCACCACGCCCACGATGCGGTACATGCTGGAATTCTCCGGGTAGTCCAGTCCAAAGTGCTGGTCGATGGGGTCCTCGCCATTTTTGAAGAAGCGCTTCACAAAAGCTTCGTTCACCACGGCGACTAGCGCCCCAGTGTCATTATCCGCAGAAGTAAATTCCCTTCCCCGCACTACAGCAACGCCGAGATTCTGAAGATAATTGAAACTGACGCGATCCCAGGACGAGCTGGACTCTTCATCCTGTTTGGGCGCCGGATGGCCGTTAACGTAAACCAACTCACCCCAGTTATTGGTCAGTGGGTTGTAGAGCGCCAGGCCGCTGCCCTGCACGCCCGGAACGCGATTCAGGCGGTCTTCCAACTCCCCGTAAATGGCGTTCAATTTGGCCGGAGAATAACCCGCTTGGGGATAATGCAGGTCCACTTCCACCCGCCCCTGAACAGGGTAGCCAAAATCCTGATTCTCGAGTTTGTTCAGGCTGCGCGCCAGCATGGTGGCTCCTGCAACCAACACCACGGACACCGTGGCCTGCACAACCAGCAGCGCCGTGCGCGTGAATGAAGAGCGATCGCCCGTGCTGCGCCCGGCGCCGCGCAGCGCGTCCGCAGGGTTGGTGCGCGTGGCGAACCAGGCTGGAACCGCTCCGAAGATCGCTCCGGATGCCAGCGCCAATGCGCAGGCGAACGCCAGCACTTCCATGGAGGGCATCGGGCTGATGGGCAGGAAGTGGGCGTTGTGAAAAGCCAGGCTCAGCAAGAGCCGCGCCGCCGCAATCGCCACCAGCAGTCCGGCCACGCCGCCCGCCACGGCCAGCAGAACACTTTCTGAAAGCGCCTGGGTAATAATCTGCCGCGGTGTCGCTCCCAGGGCAAGACGCACTGCCGTCTGGCCACGGCGCGCCACCGCGCGGGCCAGCATCAGGTTCGCAACGTTGGCGCAGGCAATCAGCAGCACCAGGCCGCAGACGGTCAGCAGAATCTCCAGGCTGCGCCCAAATTCCTCCTTCATCACCGCCACTCCGGCGCCGGCGGGAATGACGTTCACCACCTGCTTGGGCAGATTTCGGATGATCTCCGGCATCCAGTTGGCGGGATAGCCGGCGTCATATTGAATCCATTGCCTCAGCACTCCGGTCAGGCGCGGCCCCATACCGGCAATCGTCGCCCCCGGGCGCAATCGGCCCATCACGCGCAGCCACGCGGAGACGGACTGGCGCAGAAGGTTGGTTTCGCCGGAGATCAACGGCTCCTGCTGAATGGGGAGCCAAATGTCCGGCGGGTCGCTGCCCAGCGTCTCGCCGAAAAATCCCGGAGGCGTAACGCCGATTACCGTAAAGGCGTGCCCTTCCACATCAAACGTGGAACCCACAACCGACGGGTCGCTGCCGTAAGTGTTCTGCCACAGGCGATGGCTGATCACTGCCACCGGCTGCGCAGAGGCTTTGTCGTCGTCGGGAGCAAGCATTCTGCCGCCGAAGGCCCGCACGCCCAGCATGGTGAAGTAATTCCCCGTAACGAATTCGGAGCGCAAAGGCCGCGCGGCCAATTCATGCTCGCGCCGCACGCCGAGACGCCACCAGCCAGCCTGGAAGGCCGCGAGTTCTTCAAACTCCGGCGCGTTAGCCTTCAGCCGCTCGTAGAGAGGGAACGAAAAGAAACCCCAGCGGCCCTGCGGTCCGCCCTCCACGCAGCAGTCGTCACCTTCTCCGATGCGGTAGAGACTTGCCGGATCGGATACGGGCAGCGAGCGCAGCATTACGGCATGAATCAGCGTGAAAATGGCCGTGGTCCCGCCGATTCCCAACGCCATGGTGAGTATTGCCGTCGCTGCAAAAACCGGCGCCTTCCGAAACTGCCTTACCGCATAGCGAGCATTTTTGAGGATCTCTTGCACGATGGGCCTCCTGAAATCTACTACGGAATTTGACGGCTACGGGTTCGGGCAAACTTGAAAATTTCGGAGGCACTCTTACCATTTCGGGCTGGTCCGCTTTGCCTTTAAACCTAGTTGACGCGCCTTGACGCCTTTGGTTAGCAGTCCCCTTGCCCCAGAATTCTGCAAGTGCCAAGAACCGCTCTCTGGGGGTATCATGGTGAGTAGGTAGCTTCCTGAGGGATGACCAAATGGAATAATTCGAATCGGCGTCCCGGGTGAAAGAAGGAATTGTGGCAGAAGAAAGATTGAAAATTGCAGTCTTCGTGGATTTTGACAATATTCAAATTGGCGTCAAGGAGACACTGGGGAAGGATTTTGACGTCTCGATTGTGCTCGAAGCGCTGAAGGAGCGTGGCGAGGTGGTGAGCAAGACCGCCTACGGCGACTGGCCGCGTGCTAATGATTATAGCCGCCAGATGACGCAGCACGCCATCCACATGGTGCAGCGCAGCGTGACTCCGCGCGGCGACAAGAACGGCGCGGACATCAACCTGGCGCTCGATGCGCTGGAAATGGCTTTCACACACAACCACATCAATACTTATGTGATTGTCGGCGGAGACAGCGACTTCATCGCCCTCGTGGAAAAACTGAAGCAATATGACAAGCGGGTGTTCGTCGTGGGTGGACGCCAATTCACCAGCGGTATTTTGCAGAGAAACTGCCACGAGTTCATTTCCTACGAAAATCTTCTCAAGACCGGGAGTGACGGTGGCCGCGGCGCCCGCGCCCAGCGTGCCGCATTGCGCGGCGGGGAATCCCGCGCCCTTTCCACCGCCATGCCCAACATCCAGCGTGCCCTCCAGGTTCTTGCCGAGCGCGGCGTGGCCCCGCAGCTCGGCTTGCTCAAAAGCACGCTCTTGCAACTGGACGCCACTTTCAGTGAACGGGACTTCGGCGCGGGATCGTTCCTGGAATTCATCCAGAAGCTCCGCAAGGCCGGACTGGTGGAAATGCGCCGCACCGATCGTGGATACCTCGTTGAGATCGTGGAAGGCGAAGGGGCCCGAGAGATTCCTGCGGAGCCCGCGGTAGAGGCTTCCGTAAGCGAGCTCAAGACCGTGGCGGTTGAAGCGTCGGCAGGTGACGCGCCTGTTGGCGAGGCGATGCCTGCCGCCCCCGCAGCTGCGCCCGCAAGTCCCGAGGATTCGCTTGCCTCGTTGCGCCAGGTATTGCCAGGATATTTTGGGAAAGCGCCTAATCGTCCGATCTACCTCCGGCAGATTCGGCAAATTTTGCGTGCCGCTGGAAGTTCCGTTGACGAGCGCGCGGGATTTCGCGGGTTGCTCGATCTTCTTCATCAAGCCCAGCGGGAAGGCTGGGTGCGACTGCATCGCGACCGCAAAGGGGTTTGGCGAATATTCCCCGGAACCGCTGCCCCCGTCCCTGCTCCAGCCGTTTCGTCCGAAATACCTGTCGAAGTGACTCCGGAGATCACGCCCGATCTACCTCTTCCTGTGGAGTCGGATGTAAGCTGGGAGGTTGCGGCCCCGCCCGATGATGTCGCCGAGATCGATGCGCCCGTCGCCCCCGTCGCCATTGAAGAGATTGCTGCCGAAGAGCCCGCTCCCGAACCGAAAACCCGGAAGTCGCGGGCCGCCAAGACCGGAGCCAAGTCTCCCAGACGCCGGGCCGCCACACGGCGCAAAACCAAGGATGCGGAAGAACCCATCGAGGCTTAATTCCATCCTTAATTCCCCCTGCCCCTGAAGTGGCAATATCGGATACTCCTTGCGGACTTCAAATTGCCCTTGCCGCTTCCGGGGAGAAGGAGAACTCTTTCACGGTCTAAGTGGGTATTTCAAAACAGACCTTGCACTTCTATAGGTAGTACGTTAACCTGTAGAAGTACGAGGTATATAAGATGACTCCCTCCAAATCCGATCTCCCACAAGGCACGCTGGACTTGCTGATTCTGAAAATCATCGCGCTTGGGCCGGTTCACGGGTACGCAATCGCGCAGCGCCTCCAACAGGTGTCGCGCGATGTGGTGCAGGTTCCGCAAGGCTCGCTTTACCCGGCCTTGCACCGCCTGGAAAACCGCAGCCTTTTGGCGGCGGATTGGAAACAGACTGAGACCGGGCGTGAAGCCAAGTTCTATCGGCTGACTCGAAAAGGGCGGGCGGAGCTCGAATCGGAAGCTTCGAGCTGGGAGCGGCTTACCGAGGCTGTCGGCCTAATCCTAAGAATGTCTGAAGGAGGCGCGCGATGAGCGGGTGGCGTCGCTTCTGGCATCGAGGGCAGATGGAAGAACAGCTCGATAAGGAGTTGCGGTTCCATGTTGATCAACACGCCGCCGAATTGATGGCGCGTGGCCTAAGCCCTGAGAAGGCCCGGCGGCAAGCCCTCCTGGCATTTGGTGGCGCCGAGCAAGTTAAGGAAGAGTGTCGTGACGCTCGCGGAACTCGGTGGTTGGAAGATTTCGTGCAGGACTTCACCTACGCCGCGCGTGGGCTGCGCAGCAAACCGGGATTTTCCGCTGCCGCCATCCTGACCCTGGCGCTGGGCATCGGCGCCAGTACGGCAATCTTCAGCGCGGTCAACCCCATTCTATTTGAGCCGCTGCCTTATCCGCATCCCGAACGCATCACCATGATCTGGGATGTCTTCCAAGGCTCACGCTCAAATGTAACGTTCCACACCTATCGCGAGCTGGCGAAACGCAATCATTCCTTTGAGTCACTTGCGGTGATGGACGTTTGGCAGCCGACCATGACCGGCGCTGCTGAGCCCGAACGATTTGACGGGCAGAACGTAAGCGCGAATTTCTTTCGCGTGCTGGGCGTCAAGCCTGCACTGGGCCGCGACTTTCAGGAATCTGACGAGGAGTTTGAAGGCCCCAAATTGGTGATTTTGAGTGACGGTCTTTGGCGGCGCCGATTTGGAAGCGCCCCCACGATTGTCGGCCGTCAAATAACCCTCGACGGCAACCTCACCACCGTGATTGGCGTGATGCCAGCCAAGTTTGAGGATGTCCTGGCTCCTTCGGCGGAGATATGGTCGCCCATGCAACTCGACCCCGGGCACATGACGGACCTCCAAACCTTTGAGTGGGGTCACCACCAACGCATGGTGGGGAGACTACGGCCGGCCGCAAGCATCGAGGAAGCACGGCGAGATCTCAACCTGATCGCGCGCATGCCCGTGCCGGAATTCCCCCGTGCGCCCTGGGCAGCGCTGAAGCATGGGTTGATTGTCGATTCGCTTCAGGGCGACGTCACGCGCGGCGTAAGGCCGGCGCTGCTCGCCGTCCTGGGAGCGGTCCTGCTGCTTCTGGTGATTGCCTGCGTGAACGTCACGAACCTTCTGCTCGCGCGCGGCGCAGAACGGCGCGGCGAGCTTTCGCTTCGTGTGGCGCTGGGTGCAGCGCGCTCAAGGCTGGTGCGGCAACTGCTTACGGAAAGCCTGTTGCTCTCAATCCTTGGCGGAGCATTGGGAATGCTGGTGGCGGCAAACGGTGTACGGGCGCTCGTGGCGCTCAGCCCGCCGGGGTTGCCGCGTGTGGACGCCATCACGGTGAACAGCGCGGCGCTGGTATTCGCGCTGGCCATTTCAACCTTGATCGGCATCACCGTCGGACTGATTCCGGCGCTGCACGTTTCCCGCCATGACTTGCAAGTTGGAATCCAGCAAACCTCGCGGCGAAACGCGGGCAGCCATCACCTGACACGCCGCGCGCTGACGGTTGCGGAGGTCAGCCTTGCGCTGGTGCTGCTGGTGAGCGCGGGATTGCTGCTGCACAGCCTCGTGCGGCTGTTTTCGATCGATCCGGGATGCAATCCCTCTCACCTGCTCACCATGCAGGTGCAGACCTCCGGCCATAAGTTTGACAATTTGGATGCGTCCCGTTCGGGAGATAAAGCAAAACTCCGTTTCTTCG
>JASHTO010000237.1 GCA_030040515.1 Terriglobia bacterium | reverse complement strand
ATGACCGCCGATCAGGAGAACGCCTACGTTGAAAAGGTGAACGCATCGCCCACGGCGGTTCTGCTGGATCCCACCGGACAGTTGGGCCATCTCTATGGCGCCAAAACCACGCCCCACATGTTCGTCATCAGCCCGGAAGGCGTCCTTCTCTACGACGGCGCCATTGACGACAAGCCGACCACCGATACCGACGACATCGCCACAGCCCACAACTATGTGTCGGCGGCGCTGGAAGAAGCCATGGCGGGCAAGCCCGTCAGCACGCCCAGCACTCGTCCTTACGGTTGTTCGGTGAAGTATGCGAGGTAAGAGGGACAAGGGAAACGGGATAGGGACTTGCGCCGGGAACCAATTGTGCGACGTGACCCGGAAGGCTTGCCCTTATCCCCTATCCCTTATCCCCTTCTGTACTGCCCGAAAAGTGTCGCGCGCGATCAAAAGCTCCTCGTTCGTGGGGATCACCATCACCCGCACGCGGCTGCCGTCAGAGGAAATTTCGCCCTCCTTCCCCGTCATCGCCGCGTTTCTTGCCGCATCGATCTGGATTCCCCATTCGCCCAGCCCCTCACAGGCCAGCGCACGAACGGCGGGCGCGTTTTCGCCAATCCCACCCGTAAACACCAGTCCATCTACGTGTCCCAGGGCCGCGCTGTATGCCCCGATATACTTCTTGATGCGATAACAGAAAACTTCAATGGCCAGCCTGGCCTGCTCACCACCGCGCGCCGAAGCCGCCAGTAAATCGCGCATGTCATTCGACTCGCCGGAAATTCCATACAGTCCGCAGAACTTGTTCAGCAGCGTGGCCATGTCGTGCAGGGTCAACTCGTCCTTCGACATGATGTAGAACAGCGCGGCCGGGTCGATATCCCCGCAGCGCGTGCCCATCACCAATCCCTCCTGCGGCGTGAACCCCATGGAGGTATCAATCGACTGGCCTTTCTGGATTGCCGTGATCGAGCAGCCGTTCCCCAGGTGCGCGGTGATCAGGTTCACATCCTCGCGCGCCTTGCCGAAAATCTTCCGGTAGCGTAACGCCACGTAGCGGTGCGAGGTGCCATGGAACCCGTACCGCCGGATGTGATAGCGCCGGTAGTAGGAATAAGGAAGCCCGTAGATGTGCGCCCGCGGCGGAACCGATTGATGGAAAGCCGTATCAAACACCGCCACCTGCGGAACCTGCGGCAGCAATTTGCGTGCCACGTAATAGCCGCGCAGATTGTGAGGATTGTGCAGCGGGGCCAATTCCGCGCACTTCTGGATGTCCTCTTCCACTTTGCCGTCAATCACCACGGAGGCCGCAAAGTGTTCGCCCCCATGCACCACGCGGTGCCCCACAGCTTCGATCTGGGAGATATCCGCCACTGCGCTGCATTCTTTCAGCGCCTCCACCGCGCGATTCAGCGCCGCCTGGTAACTGAGAATTTCTTCCGTCGTGGATCGCGCAGGGTTCGGTGGAACCACCACCTTTAGCGTTGCTTCGTTCGTCCCGATGCGCTCAATGCCTCCTCGGGCAATCGTGCGGTCGGAATCGGATTCAATCATCTCAGCGTCGGTTTCAATGAGCTGGAATTTGATGGATGAACTGCCGCAGTTCAGAACCAGGATCTTCATTCCTCACCCCGAATGCCCCTCGCGGCCCTCGCATGGCTCGCATGCACACTTTGTCCGCGCGCAAATGTCACGACCCGTCATTTTCTAACAGCGTAACACTCCCGCCCGCTCTCAACAAATCTAGCCCCTATAGAAGAAACCCCACACCCGATCCCGCCCAGGCGGGACCACCCTCTCCCCACGGGAGAGGGAAAAGCTTTTAGCGCGCAAGCGTGCCAAAGATATGTTTTCCCTCTCCGGGGGGAGAGGGGGGACCGCAAGGCGGGGGGTGAGGGAACCTTTCGCCGCGCTCGACACGCCAGGAAGTCGTATTCCCGGAATTGCCAAGTTCTTACTGCCGCCTATCGAGGATTGCAAAATATAGTGACATCAACTCATTGTAGCGCCGGTCTACGACCCGTCGCCCGAAGACGGCTTTGGGTCGCAGGGCGACCGGCGGTTTTTCGGCGCTCGCAGAGCGCCGCTACAGCGAACGGTTGTCACTATATTTTGCAATCCTCAGTAGCAAAGCCAGGGAATCTCGCAATGGATAGTTCGGACAGCACCGGGTCCCGCCACAGTTTGCCTCACGTATTCCCATTCGATATCATAGGCCTCACACATCATGACGAATGACGCAAACTCCGCGGTAGTGCGCGTGGAAGGCTTGCGCAAGCGTTATGGAGACGTCGAAGCCCTGCGCGGCGTGACTTTTGAAATCAGGGCCGGAGAAGTCTTCGGCCTGTTGGGTCCCAACGGCGCGGGGAAAACCACCACCATCGAAATTCTGGAAGGCCTGCGCCAGCCGGACGGCGGAACGGTAACCGTGTGCGGAATGGACCCGGCGCGCGAACCCAATGCGCTCAAGCAGCGGATCGGCGTGCAGCTTCAGGCCACCGTGCTGCCCGACAAGATTCGCGTGGAAGAAGCGCTCGCCCTGTACGCGGGTTTTTATCAGCAATCCGCCTCGCTCGAAATGCTGCTAAGCCGATTCGGCCTGGCGGAGAAGCGCCGCGCCTTTTTCGAGAGACTTTCCGGCGGGCAGAAGCAGCGCCTGGCCCTGGCATTGGCCATGGTGAATAATCCCGAACTCGTCCTGCTCGATGAACCCACCGTGGGGCTTGACGCCCAGGTGCGCCGCGACATTTATGAGCTCATCGAACGCTTCCGCGAGGAGCATCGCACCACGCTGCTGACCACGCATTACATTGAAGAAGCCGAGCGCCTGTGCGACCGCGTAGCCATCGTCGATCGCGGTCAGGTGATCGCCCTGGGAACGCCGCGGGAGCTGGTGCGCAGCTCCGGCAAGGGCACGCGGCTGGAAGTGACCCTCGCCCAGCCGGTGGCGCCTGAGCGCTTGAAGCAACTTGAAGCCGTTTCCGATTGTCTGGAAGCCGGCGGCAAGTACATTCTCCACGCGCAGCCGCCCGCCACGGGCGTGGCCGCTCTCCTGCGCTTTCTGGAGGCGGAACGTAACACCCTGCTTGACCTCCACATCGCCCCGCCCACTCTCGAAGATGTGTTCGTGGAAATGACCGGGAGGCGAATGGAGGACGCATGATTCACTCCCTGCGAATTGCCCTCATGTCCGTCCGGCTGGTGATGCGCACCAAGGTGGCGCTCTTTTTCACCTTCATTTTCCCGCTTATTTTCCTGTTTGTTTACGCCGGTATTTTTGCCCATGGAAATCCTCGGGAAGTGGTTTACATGTTCGGGCCGGTGGTGACGCTGAACATCATGAGCAGCGCGTTCTTCGGGCTGGGATTGCAGTCGGTCATGCAGCGCGAGCGCGGCAGCCTGCGCCGGTATCGCCTGGCTCCCCTCGGACCCGGATCGATGGTGCTGGGCAGCCTGCTGGCCAATTACCTGCTCGAGCTTCCCACCATTGCCCTTCTGCTTTTCTGCGCCATGGTGTTCTTCCACATGCCGCTCGGAATCAGTCTGCTGACCTTGCTGATCCTCGTCACAGTGGGAACGTTCGCATTTGCCGGATTCGGCTTGACCATTGCCAGCGTGGCCAACACCATGCAGGAGGCGCAGGTTTACAACAACATCTCCTGGTTTGCCCTGCTCTTTCTCTCCGGCGTTACCGTGCCCTTGCCGATGCTCCCGCAGTGGGTGCAGCGCCTCGCCGCCTTTTTGCCGGCCACTTATCTGGTGAGCTCTTTCCAGGCTATCATGGTGAGCCACGATTCCCTGCTCGATCATTCCGCCGAAATACTGATCCTTCTCATCTCGGGAACCTTTGGCGTGCTTTTGGCCTGGAAGCTGTTTCGCTGGGAAAAAGACGAAAGGATTTCCACCCACGCCCGCCTGACGGCCCTCAGCTTCGTCGCGCCTTTTCTGATCATGGGCTTTTGGATGCTTGAGCGTGGCACCTTCGCCGCAACCTGGAAGGATACCTTCTCCCTCCTGAGCCAGCCTAAGGCCGCAACGCCGCAGCACCCGGCAGTTTTGGAAGGAATTTTATTGAATGACTTCGAAAGCCTGGAGCAAGCAGAAATCTTGCTGAAGACCTGGCAGGTTTCCACCGGTCCGAATGCCGGCGGCGGCTCGCTCGGCGAGTTCGAAGTGATCACCCCGGGCGCGGACGGCACCGGGCATGCCCTGCGCTTCAAAGGGCGAGTGGACGGTTCACTCGGCCCGGGGCAAGGATACGTTACCGCCCGCTACCCGTTCACCCTTCCGAGCGGCGCTCCGCCCTTGCGCGGGATTCAGTTTGAAGTGCGGGGCGACAGCCGCCTCTTTCAGGCGAAGCTGACGCCGCCCGACCCGGAGCTTCCCGCCCCAAGCCTGAACTTTGTCCCGGACGCGGAATGGCAAATCGTTCGCCTTCCCGCCGCCGGCCTCACCACCGGCCCACCCGCTCCCAAGAATTCCTGGATCCTGGAATTCCGAGTCGAGGGCCCGCCCGGAAAATTCCAGCTCGATATCGACGAGATTCGCGTCTATTAGGTCGTCGCACGGCCATCCTGGCCGCGCGCATGGGCTGGAAGCCCATGTGCCACAGGGGGCAAATCGAGCCCCGCTCTCGAGCCGTGAAATCGCGGCATTACGCCGCTTTGAAGGAGGCGCTCTCTTCCAAAGAGCCCCATTGAACTTTCAGGGTTCCGCTGCCGCCCGACTTGGAAAGGGTTATCGTCACCAAATCCACCGATTCCCCACCGGTCGCGCCCGTCATGGGCACGGAGGCGAAATCCTGCGACTTGTCGTGGTCGGTGCCCCACTGCCCATGCTGCTTGTTGAAGACCAGCTTCCACGAACCGTCATCTCCCTTCTGCATCCAGATGCTGTATACACCCGCCGGTACTTTGACATCTCCAAAAGCCAGCTCGATGTCCGTCTTGAACGTTGTGGAGGTATTATTCCCCATCCGCCAGAATCCCCCCGCCGGCAATTTGCCCAGCATTTCATCCGTGGTGCGGCCATGCAGCGAAGGCTGGCCGTAATCCACCGAAACCGTCTTGCCCTTCAGGGTTATACTCGAGGTTCCTCGATCGCCCTGCGCCCATGCCACGCTGGCCAGACACCCCGCCAACAAAACGCCCAGCACTGCGATTGCAATTTTCCTCATATCTTCTCCTCTCCGTCGATTTTGTCAGACTGCCCAAATGACCTGCGAGGCGGGATTATACCGCCGCCGATGACCTTCCGCCAGTGGGGCACAGGACCGTGGGCACGCCCTGGCGTGCTGGTTCGTAGGGACACCCCTCGCGGGTGCCCACCCGCCGGCCATACCGACGCGAAGGGCAGGCACGAGGCCTGCCCCTACGAAGGGGGAACTTTGGCAATGCCAACGTGAAAACCCTGGCACGCCATGGTGCGCCCCTTCGGTTCGGCGCTCATAGAGCGCCGCCACAACACATGATTCCTAGGGGGTTTACGCCCGCAGCCGCGCGTGTCAAGATGACAGAATTGTGCCGGAACTTCCCGACATCACCGTTTACATCGAAGCCCTTGAGGTGCGCATTCTGAATCAGACCCTCGAGCGCGTGCGCGTCGCCAGGCCATTTCTGCTGCGCACGGCGACGCCACCGATCCAGGCCGTGGAAGGGAAACGCGTGCGCGAGCTGCGGCGCGTGGGCAAGCGCATCGCCATCGGATTGGAAAGCGACCTCTGGCTGGTCCTTCACCTGATGATCGCCGGGCGCCTGCACTGGGCGAAACGTAACGCGAAGCTTTCTCCCAAGCGCAACTTGGCCGCACTCGATTTTCCGCAGGGAACCTTGCTGCTCACCGAGGCCGGCTCGCAGCGCCGCGCTTCCATGCACATCGTTCAGGGCGAAAACGGCCTGGCGGAACTCGACCCCGGCGGCCTGGAAGTGCTGAGCGCCGATCTTGATTCCTTCGCCGCCCGCCTGACCTCCGCCAATCACACTCTGAAGCGCGCCTTGACCGACCCGCGACTGTTCAGCGGCATCGGCAACGCCTACTCCGATGAAATCCTGCACCGCGCCCCACTTTCACCCGTGGCGCTGACGCAAAAGATGAATGGCGAAGAAATCGCGCGCCTGTACGATGCCACGCGAAGCGCTCTGATCGAGTGGACCGACCGCCTGCGCGCCGAGGCACATGGGGATTTTCCCGAGAACGTGACGGCCTTCCGTGAAGCCATGGCCGTACACGGCAAATACGGCCAGCCCTGCCCCCGCTGCGGAACCAAAGTGCAACGCATTCGCTACGCCAGCAATGAAACCCATTACTGCCCCAAGTGCCAAACGGGAGGCAAGCTGCTCGCCGACCGAGGGCTCTCCAGATTGATGAAACAGGATTGGCCGCGCACGCTGGAAGAATTGGAATCGCTGAAGCGAAAGAATTCCTGATTGCCCAATCGCGCGGTTTCGTAAACCCGAGCGTAAATGGCTTATCTCCCCGATGGCGGGTTGGGTCATGATTGACCCTGAATAAGCGGCCATGATATTTCCATCGGAAAAGCGAGCACACAATTGAATAAACTCAGAGTTCTTTGTCTGTTGGTGGCATTTCCCCGCCTGGCCACGGCGGCGCCGGACGCGCGCCTGGAGCGGTTCAACAACTGGAAATTCGACCTCTTCATTCAAGTGGCCGATTTATCTCGATTATATCGGCTTGCAGCTCACGGAATTGCTCACGCACTACGGCCCCGTGGCGATAATCTGGTTTGACGGGGTCTCGCCGCTCGAAGAATTCGACGGCCGGCGATTCACGCGCAAAGACAAAATCATCTATCTTCACGTTTTCAACTGGCCCGCCGACGGCAAGCTGGAAGTAGACGGCCTGAGCGCGCGCATTCTTTCCGTGAAACTCCTGCCTTACCAGGGGCAATGTGCCGATTCTTGACATGAACCTCGGGCTATAGGAAAGTTTTCGCGCTGACGAAGTCGCATTGGCCGTTATCGGAGTATTCGCGAGGCAAAAATGCAATTGCAGGGCAACATTCCCGGCGCGGGTTGCGCGAAGATTGAAATATCTGGGGAAAACATCACCTCCGTTGTGATTACCGGCCCTGATAAGGCCGGCCTGCCGTTCCTCAGCCCGGGATTCATCGACATCCAGATCAACGGATTTGCCGGAGTAGATTTTTCGAGCGCGGATCTGGACGTGGAGAAAGCCATCAGCATTTTGCCCGCGCTCTGGAGCACTGGTGCCACCACCATTTGCCCCACGCTGATCACGAATTCCCTTCCCGCGATGGCCAGAAACTTCGCCATTCTCGAGCAGGCCCGCGCGAAGCATTGCGATTTCGCCCACGCCGTTCCCTGTTATCACCTCGAGGGACCTTATCTCTCCCCTTTTGACTCCCACGGCGCGCACGATCCCAAGTGGATGCGGCACCCGAACTGGGAAGAGTTCGAGCAGTTGCAAAGCGCGGCCGGCGGCAGGATCGGCATCGTCACCATTGCGCCGGAGCTGCCCGGTGCCGAAGAATTCATCCGCAAGGCGCGCGCAGCGGGCGTGATCGTGGCCCTCAGCCACACCGATGGCCTCCCGGAGGATGTTCACCGCGCTGCGGCGGCGGGCGCCACCCTCAATACGCATTTGGGAAACGGCTGCCCGGCGCTTCTCCATCGGCACAAGGCGCCTTTCTGGGGCCAGCTCGCGGACGGTCGATTGCAGGCCAGCCTGATTT